>DASTEX010000417.1:0-5216 GCA_035709185.1 Gemmatimonadales bacterium | reverse complement strand
GAAGGACCGCCCATCATGGCGGACATCCCGCCCGAACTCTTGCCCTTCCGCTGCTGCCTCGCTTCGCCGCTGTCCTGAACCGCTTCGCGGCCGTAGGGTCCGCCGCTGGGAACCGGACCGGTTCCGGTAGCGGTGAGCAGCGTCGTGTTCTGCCACCAGATCGGCAGCGAGCCCCGGAAAGTGAACCGACCGGCGCCGACCCGCAGGCCGTTGGTCAGCGCCACGCTGGTGGTCCGGTCGGTAAAGAAATACCTCCCGGTGCTCAGACCCAGGCTCCCCTCATACGCGAGGTTCTGCGCCGCGAGCTGTCCGGTCGAGAGCACCAGGAGGAACCCGAGTACCCCCCGGCGCGTCACGGCTGGTGAATCATCTTCCTGAGCGCGTCGTGGGCCTGATCCATGTCGCGGGTCATGTCATGGAGGCGGTCCCGCAGTCGCTCGAAGTCATGCAGCCGGTCGCGGTCGCGCAGGAACGTCTCGTCGGTACAGAGCCGGTTCATTTCCCGAACCATGTCGCGCAGCCGCTCACCGGCCTGCTCCATGCTCCGGCCCATCTCTCTGAACTGCTGCTCCGACCGCTGCTGCAGCATCCACTGGTTGGTCTCGCGAATTCGCCCCACCAGGCGCTCCATCGACTGCTGCATTTCCATCAGTCGCTGCTGGTTCTGCAGCATGTGCTGCTGCATTTGCTGCTGGCCCTGAGCCGGCTGCGCCGGCGGCCGCTGAGCCGCCAGTCCGGCTGCTCCCAGCATCGACAGGCCCATGACCATCAATCGCATTCTCATCGCTTCCTCCTTTGGTCCCGTCCGGAATCGTAATCCGGGTCCCTGAGACGGATCGGAAGGTTCGATGAAAGAACCGATAAGGTCCGGAATCGGGCGGTGTCAGGCCTCCAGCGCGCGCGCCACCCGCTCCAGCCGAGTGCGGGCCTCGGCGGCGACCTCTTCCAGCTCGGGCGACGGCCCCAGGGTGTCCGTGCCCAGCAGACTGATCGGGTCGACCAGCCGAACCAGGGTCGTTCCCTTCGACTCGGACTCCACGGTCACGTTGCAGGGCAGAAGCAACCCGACCTGCGGCTCAACCGTCAGCGCCCGAAAGGCCAGCTGGGGATTGCAGGCGCCCAGGATCACATAGGGCCGGAACTCCTGCCCCAGCTTCTCTTTGAAAGTTCCCTTCACGTCTATTTCGGTGAGAACCCCGAAACCCTCGGCCTTGAGGGCGTCGCGGGTGCGCTGCATAGCGCTATCGAATGGGGCATCCAGCCGCACGCTCCTGCCAAGTGAGGCGGTGGCCATGGCTCCTCCTGGTGAAGTCAACCGGCACGACGTCGTGCTGCACGATTGCGGGAGGAGGGCCGGGCCGCAAGGCGTCGCCGGACGACCGGGCCGGTCAGTTCCCGGAGCGCGTCCCGGCCGACCCAGCGTGCGGCGGGCTCCCGGGAGGCGATCAGGCGCCGGGCCGAGGCGATGGCTGCCGCATTGAGGGTCGGGTTACGCCGTCCGATCGACCGAAGCGCCCAGCTCACCCCTTTCTTCACGAAGTTGCGATCGTCTTTCGCGCCGCGCTCGATCAGTGTAAGAGTGGAGAGGAACGGGCGATCGGGTGCGGTCTTGTCGTGCAGGGCCACCGAGGCCAGCAGGGCAAACCCGGCCCGGCGGACAAATTCCTCGGGCCGGACGCACCACTCTCGCACCTTCTGCCAGGCAAGCGGCGCCCGGTCGAACAGCTGAAAGCAGAGCGCGTCGCAGACCGCCCAGTTGTCGAAGTCCACTGCCCAGCGATCCATCTGCTCCGAGGTCAGCCGTTCCGGCTCGGCCACGAAGGACACCAGCACGCGAGCCTCGTACCAACCGGTCTTCCAGAGCGGATTGGCCAGGGCGTGATCGCGGCCCAGGCGTTTGGCCAGTTGCTGGATGGCCGATACGCGGACCCCGAACGCTTTCGGCGCCACGATGCCATACCGCGCCATCCCCTCGCGATCCCGCCTGGTGCCCCGGCGTTCCAGCCAGCGGAGCGCCTCACCCACCTGTTCTGCTCTCGAGGTCCTGGCTGCGCGGGGCCCCGGCGAGGAGGCAGCGCGGGCGCGGGATGTCCGGGTGCTCATTTTCCCGGACTGATGAACGCGCGAGCCTCATCCAGCGCCGCGATCCGGGTGCCTTCACCGGCCACATCCAGCAGCTGCTGATAGAGCTTGCGCGCGTCGGCATTGGCGCCTGATCCGCGGGCCGCGCGGGCCGCCCCCAGCAGGCTGTTGAACCGCCCGGGATAGTGCTCCAGCGCGCGCCGGTACGCCACGAGTGCCTCGGCCGGCTTCTCCTGCTCCAGCAGGAGATCGCCTAACAGTTCGTACCCGGGCAGGGTGGGGGGCGGCGTCACCGCGTGCTTGGGGGTGGATTCCTCCAGCTCTGCCGCCTGGCGGACCAGGACGATGGCGGAGTCCCGGTCGCGCCGGCCCTGGGCCAGCCAGCCGTTCAGCTCCAGATTCAGGACCTGGATGTTCCGGGCGAAGAGCGTCTCCCCGGCGTTCGCGGCCGCCGACTGCAGGACCAGCAGTCGTCGTGCCGCCTCCCGGGCTTCTTCAATGTGTCCGGTGCGGGCGGCTCCCAGCCCCCGGGCGAACCAGGAAACGGCTTCGGGCCAGGTAAAGCGATCCCAGTCGAGCGACGGCGGATCTCGGGGCGGCAACGCGGCGGCCTGGTCCCAATCCTGCCGCTCGAGCGCATATCGGGCCCGGGTGGACGCCAGGTGGAAGGCGGTCTTGAACGTAGGCTGAAGTCGGGCGGTCTCGCGCAACCGGTTCACCTGGGCCATCGCGTCCTCGTCCTGCCCCTTCTGGAGATAGGCATAGACCAGATATTCGATCGCGTGGGGAAACTCATCCCAGACGAACTGGCCGTTCTCGCCGGCCGGGTGTTCCAGCGCCGCTTCGGCCGCGAGCAGGTTTCCCTGGATGACCGCGTTCCAGTCGCCCAGCCGGGTGTAGATATGGGTCGGCATGTGCAGCGCGTGCGGATTGCGCGGCGCCACCGCCTGGTACTTGCGGGTCACTTCGAGTGACTGGCCCTCGCGGTCCGGCGCATCGTTGGCATGCACCAGGTAGTGCATGGCCCCCGGGTGGTCAGGGTTCTTCTGGTACACCTCGAGCAGCAGGTCGGCCGCCCGTTCCCAGTGCGATCGCGCGGTTGTGTCCGAGGGCGCCGCGGCCAGGTGCGCCAGCGCGTAGAAGGCCGTGACCTCGGGGTCGTCCGGGAAAGCACGGTGCGCCCGTCCCATGGCCTGTTCCCACCGCCGGATCCGCTCCCAGTAGTCGGTTGAACCCGGGTCCTGGAAGAACGCCGCGGCCGCGTCGATCAGCTGGCGCTCGCGCTCGGTGCGTGGTTTGCGCGCCCGCGCCGTCACCACCGCTTTCCATCCCTGCTGCAATTCAGCTGGGCTCGGCCTGGTGGGCCAGAGCGGCTGGAACAGAGTCATCGCGATGCCCCACTCTGCCATGGCGCACGACCGGTCCAGCCGGGCCACCCTCGTGAATGCAGCGCGCGCCTGGGGATAGGTCATGTGGTGCAGCAGGGCGACGGCCCGGTTGAACTCCCGCTGCGCGGCCCGGGAACAGGAAATCGGGAAGCTGACGTTCCCGAGGGAGTGCTCGCCATGCTCCTGAGCCGCGCCGGCGGTGGTCCCGAGCGTGAGGACTGCCATACCGAGTCCGACACCTCGACGGTATCTGGTGCGGTGCATCATGGTATCTCCTTCGCCGACAGCGGGCCGTCGGCCACGATGACGCTCAGTAAAGCCGTGACGGACCGGCGGCACCCTGGCCCGGCACGTACCAGAAGGTAGCCACCCGGGTCGTGCGCGATGTGCTGTCACCGGAGAAGTACCCCTGGAGCCGGCCGGTCGTGTCGAGCAGGGCGTACCAGAGCTGGTCGCCCGGGGTACGCAGGGTAATGTCGGGCTCGCGAGCGGCGGGCGTTTGCCCCAGGATCGGACGGAGCTGGGCGAAAACTTCTCCGTGATGGATCGTGAGAAAGGCCGCGTCGGCCACGTGCTCCACCCCGCCGGAGGTACCGTCCCGAAGTTTCCACGCAATGCCGAAGCCCACGCGTACCGGGAGACCCGCGCGCACCGCGGCCAGGAGTGCCGGCTTGTCTCCCTGGGTCCGGCTGCCCAGGCTGTCCACGGCGTACACCAGCCGCCAGCCTGAAGGCTCGGGTTGTTGCTGGGCTTCGGCCCGGCCGGTCGCAAGCAGGAACGAGAGGCCGGCGAGCAGACGAAAGCTGGTCATGCCCAAGGAACGGGCCTGGCAACCCGTGCGTCAAGAGCCTGTCGTAACGTCAGACGACGTTTCTTGACGATCGCGAGCGCCAGTCCGGGATGCTCGAATTCCCGGAGCGCCCGGTTCAGGTAGTCGTACCGCGTTTATCCGCTGATCGGACTGAGCTGGGCGAAGCCGGGAATGAGCGGAGCGGTTCACGGCGCCCGGGTCCATCGGACGAACGACACTCCCAGATCGGCCCAGACGGCCGGACTGCGGGTATCACCGGGACCCGGCGGCTCGAACGTATAGATGGCCCGCCCGTCGGTGTACCGCCAGCCATGCTCATCACGGCCGTCGAAGCGCAGGTCGGCCGGCGGCAGCGGCCCCCGCTCGAGCCGAAGCGATCGCCCCTCGGGGTCCACCGCGATCACGACGACATCCGGCGCGTATTTCCCCTCGAAGGCTGTCGGCGAGCCGGGTGGCTCGGGCGGTGTGGCCGGTGCCCTCCGGCCTGACACCGCCTCCACCACGGCCAGCGTAACCGCGTCGGGGCGGATGGGTCCCTGCGTGTTGATGAGCACTACCACGTTGAGGGAATCGTCCGGGAGCCAGGCGGTGAAGGTGGTGAATCCATCAATGTCGCCGCCATGGGAAAGGGCGCGCCGCCCACCGATGCGGGTGAGGGCGAGTCCGAGCCCGTACCGGGTGGTCCGGCCTCCCCGGATGCGGGCGGGCTGCTGCATGGCCTGGTAGAGTTCTGCCGGAAGGACTCGTCCACCCCGGGCGGCATGGAGTCCGGCATTCCAGACTGCCAGGTCGCCGGCGGTGCCGCAGAACCCGCCGGCCGCATACGGAACGTGCGGGCTGATGAAGTCGGCCGGTTTGAGGCCGCCGCCGGCTGCGGAGTACCCGCGGGCCAGACGCGGACCCAGCGCCCCCGCGTCGCAGAAGCGCGTCACCGT
>DASTEX010000416.1:0-2594 GCA_035709185.1 Gemmatimonadales bacterium | reverse complement strand
GGACGGCCGAGGCGTCCAGCCCAGTCGGAGAACAAGCCCTTGCCGGCGTCCCCGCTGCCGCGCGGTCGAGTGTGCCGGCCCCACCACGTGCTCACACCTAATCCCCAATACCGGTAGGTGCCCCATGTCACGGTTACCCTTCTTGTTGCTGCTCCTCTCCGCGGTCGGGTGCTCGAGCGAGCCCGCCGCGCCCGCAGTCTCGGTGCCGTTCACCCCGCAGTTCACCGTGGGCTCGGGAGTCACGCGGACCGATCTCGGCCAATCCACGTTCGACGTCAAGAAGGTCAAGCGCATTACCGACAAATGGCACGTCGAGCTCAAGGCCAAGGATGGCTTGGATATCGCCGTGCGAACGTTCAGCTACGAGCCCGGGTCCTTTACCGGCTGGCACCGGCATCCCGGCCCCGTCTTCATCCAGGTCGTCAAGGGCACGGTGAACTTCTACGAAGCGGATGACCCGACCTGCACCGCGATCGTGGTGGACTCAGGAGAGGCCTACCTGGACCTCGGCGAGCACGCCCACATCGGCCGGAACGAGACGGACGAGCTGGCCCAGGACGTAACGGTCCTGTTCGGTCCGCCAGGGATTGACCCGCTGGACTTTCGCATCGATGTGACACCAGCCCCGGGGAACTGCCCGTTCTGAAAGGCGGTGGAAGCCCAATCAGTTGGCACAGGCCCCCACTTCGTCCACGGGGCGTGCCCATAGTCGTTCTCTGGGCGGCTAGTGGAAACTCGAGGCCGCCGAGCCGCCGAAAGAGACGCGTCCTGCTCACGCGACTGGCCAAACGTGATCGGAGATCACAATGCGGCGATTCCTACTTCCTCCCTCGGGTGCGCTATTGAGCGCCCTTATCTGCGGTTGCGCAGCTGAGTCCACCACACCCGGCATCCCCCTGGAGCCAGACGGCCTCGCTGCGGCGAGAGCAAGTGCGGGGGGGCGACCCATTGATGCAACCTTCAGCTTCGATGTAGCGGCGGGAGAGTTCTGCGATTTTGCCTTCCGCGTCGAGGGAGACGAGAAAGAAAAGACCATAGACTTACCCGGTGACCACACGCTCCTCATCTTTCCCGGCGCGGTGTACACCCTGACGAACCTGAGCAACGGGAACCAGGAGACGTTCCGCATTCCCGGTTCCTTCCACATAACGGCCTTGGAGAACGGTGACGTGGAGACGGTGTTCACCGGCCGGAACATCATCGGTCAGCCCTTCGAACCCCGCTTCCTCGTCCTAGCGATCGGAACCTTCAGCAATGTCTTCAGCTCCCAAGGCAACCTCGTCCAGCCGCTCCACGGTAGCGGGCAGTTGATCGACTTCTGTGAGCTATTGGGTTGAAGACGTGCCCAGTCATTTCCTGACACCGCAGGGCTGGGGTAAGGAGCCTCCGACCCCAGCCGGCGGCCCGCCCCGAGGTGGAGCGGGTTCGCCGTTCGCTCGCGCTGCTGATCCCGCAATTGCCGGACCGGTTACGGGAGCGGCGCGACCGTCGCCAGGTGCGCCGCCCGCGCCTTGGCCGCGGCCGCCCGGCCGAGCGCCAGTCCCGCGTCCTTGTCGAAGCGATAGTGCAACCCGGCGTACAACCGCGACTCGCTCGCTTCCTGGGCCGTCTCTTCCAGCCGGTCCCGCGCGCTGGGGAATGCGGCTTGCAGGACTCCGGAGAAGGCTCCGTCTACGCACGAGTGAGCCGATGGGTACGACGGATGATTCGGCAGCGGGACCACCAGGGTGATGCCGGGATCAGCCTGGGACGGCCGGATCAGCCAGTAGGCGTACTTGGCATCGAAGCAGCCGATCGCCGCGTCCCACCCGGCCGAGTACATCAGGAACATGATGCGGGCCGCCTCGGCATCGCTCTTCCGGTGGGCCACGATGAGTTCGCGGGCCAACGCGCTGAAGACGGCGTTGGAGAAGGGGCTCTGGTTCACGTGCCAGTACTGCGCCAGAGCCACTTGCTCGGCCGTCCGGGTATCCGAGATCTGATGGACCTCGGCCAGGGCCGCGGTGAATTCCGCCGATCCGAAGGCCGGTGGCGGTACCGAGCGCAGCTCATCCGTTGAACTCAGATAGAAAGGACGTGCCCCGAGTAGGCCCCGCAGGGGTGCGCCATTCGCGATCCAAGTCCCGGGGCCGACCGGAGGCGTGCCTGGATCGGTGAGTCCCACCAAGTCCGACTGCGCGAAGGTGTTGACCCGGGCGCCGATCGCGCGGCCGATCGCCTCGCCGGCGGCGAAGTTCTCGTGCTTGTTTCCAGGCCATGGGTCGGCTGCCTCCTGCGCGTCGAGCGCTGCTTCCAGCTCGGCGATGTCCAAGGGGAAGAAGGCGCTCAGCACCGCGACCGACGCGCCACCGATCGCCGCGGAGATCGGCGGGTGCGGCCGGGTGCCCGCCCGCGCCGCCTCGGCAGCGCGCAACTGGGCCAGCGCCAGGTACACGTCTACCCGGATGGCGTTACTCGGCCGGCGGGCGAGCAGGCGGTCGGTCAGCTCGTTCCAGGCCACGGTTGCGCCGGTCTCCCAGAATTTGGGAGCACCGCCGGCCAGGGCAGCGGAGGTGCCAACCGTACCGCTCGCGGGGGCGGTCGGCTCCTCGCTG
>DASTEX010000415.1:0-2315 GCA_035709185.1 Gemmatimonadales bacterium | reverse complement strand
GTAGTCAGCACCCAGTACTCGGTACTGCCGTCCTCGGTACCGCCGCTCTCCTGCTTGCCTGTGATCGGGCGGCCGCCCCTGCCCCGCCTGCGCCCGAAATCGCCCCCAAGCCACCACCCGCCGCCATCGCGTTGCTGGTGGGCGACTACGCGGCAGAGGGCGACACGCTGTCACTCCGGGAAGAAGCGGGACGCCTGGAGGTGGTTCGGTGGCGGGATTCGGTGACCGCCCGGGCCATCCCGCAGGAAGCGGTCGAGGCCGGCCCGGAGGGCCGAGGCCTCAGGGTGCGCTTCCAGGACCGGGCCTACGAGCGGATTGCGCTGGGACCGGCCGAGGGCAACGTGTTCCGGATCAGTCCGCTGCGTCCGGTAGAGGAGCTCAGGCGCATTGCGCTCGCGGCCACGCCCCCTGCGGAGAAGGGCGAGTTTCTGCCCACCGACCTGGTCGAGCTGGTCACCCTCGATTCCACCATCAAGCTCGACATCCGCTACGCGACGACCGACAACTTCATGAGCGCGGTTTTCTACTCGAGCCCGCGCGCGTTTCTCCAGCGCCCGGCGGCCGAGGCGCTGGCACGGGCCCACCAGAAGCTGGCGGCCCGGGGCTACGGCCTGCTGATCCACGACGGCTACCGGCCGTGGTATGTCACGCGGATGTTCTGGGACGCGACGCCGGATTCGCTGCGGCTCTTCGTGGCCGACCCATCCCAGGGCTCACGCCACAACCGTGGGGCGGCGGTGGATCTCACGCTCTATGACCGGAGCACCGGTCAGCCGGTCGAGATGCCGGGCGTCTACGACGAATTCTCGCCCCGCTCCTTCCCGCACTATCCCGGCAGCACCTCGCGCCAGCGGTGGCACCGGGAGCTGCTGCGGGAGGCGATGGAGGCGGAGGGGTTCGCGGTATACCCGGCCGAGTGGTGGCACTTCGACTATGGGGACTGGAGGCGGTTCCGGATTGGCAATTCCACCTTCGAGGAGCTGACAGGCCATTGACGATTGACAATTGACAATTGACAATTGCTTCCCGCCGACCTCCGGGTCCATGGATCTGGAACGCTGCGTGTAGCAATCGTCAATTGTCAATCGTCAATGGTCACCGCCCTCTCGCCGCCACCTCGTACCGCTCCACCACCGCGCCGTTCCGGATCCCCACGATGCAGTCGTTGAGGTGGGTGACGATGCAGACGTGGTTGGGAATGATCCGGACCTGGTCTCCCACCCGGGGCTGCCAGTCGGTCCGGCTCAGGTCCAGAATGCCGTGTTCCTCCGACATGCCCCGCACCGTCACCTCGGGGCGGTCGAGCAGCTCACCATAGCCGGCGTTGTCGCCCTGGTCGCGGGGCTCCCTGCCTAACGCCTTGGACCCGGCATCCACCACGGCCTGGCCCGGCACGGCGGTGCTGACTACGGTCGCCAGCACGGTGAAGGCGCAGTCATCCCGATCACACACACCCAGCGCCACCTGCGAGCGGTCCTGGTAGACATAGGTGCCCGGCCGGAATTCGGTGAGGCCCCGGATCCGGTGGGTCTGCCACGCGGTCGGGGAGGATCCGCCGCTCACGACCCGCGGTGCAAAGCCGGCCCTGGTCAACTGGTCCAGCGCGGCCTGGAGGTCCCGGTCGAGCCGTTCCAGCAGCGGGTCCTGGTCTTCCGGTCGGACCCGGATGTGGCCGGGGTAGAAGTTGATGCCCCAATACTCCAGCGGCGGCCGCTGCTCCACCGCCCGCGCCAGCTCGATCGCCTGCTCCACCGCCGGCACGCCCACCCGGTGCATCCCCAGATCGAGCTCCACCAGGACTCGAACCGGCCGCTTCCGGGCCCGGGCCGCGGCGCCCAGGACCTCGACCGCCTCGAGAGAATCGAGGGCCACCATGAGATCGGTCTCGGCGGGAAGCCGCATCAGGCGATCGGCCTTCTGCCCCACCGGCGGATGGGCGAGCAGGATGTCGCGGGTGACCTCGGACATCACTTCGGCTTCCCGGGGCGTGGCGCAAGTGAGACCGATCGCCCCCCGGCCCATCTGCTCCCGCGCCACCCGGGTCGCTTTGTGGGTCTTGATATGCGGGCGCAGGCCCAGCCCATGGTCGCGGGCGTAGTTCGCCATCCGATCTAGGTTCCGTTCCAGCCGGTCGAGGTCGACCAGAGGAACCGGCGTTTCCAATTCAAACTCAGTCATTAGTCGTTAGTCGCTGGTCGCTAGCCTGCTTCGGCCGGTTGCGATGTTCGGACTGCTGGCCACTTCTGCAATCTGCACTCTACAATCTGCACTCTGCATTCTTCAGTCCTCCCACCCCTTCCAACCTGGACCCCTGA
>DASTEX010000414.1:0-5125 GCA_035709185.1 Gemmatimonadales bacterium | reverse complement strand
CGAATCCGTTGATCAGCCGGGACGGCAGCTCGAGCGAGGACTGCAGCGGGCGCCAGCCGGAATCATCGTAGACCCAGACGCCGTTGCGGGTGGCGGCCCAGACCCCGCCCGGCACATCGATGAAGTCATGGATTCCTCCTGCACCGGCCAGACTGGTGCAGGACCATGTCTGGTCCCCCCCCGCGTCCCGCGCCGGGGGCGTCATGCGGCACACCCGTTCCCCGCTTCCGGTCCACACCCGACCCGCCGAATCCCGGTGCACCGCGGTGAGGCTGTCGTCGAAGGTGGGAACCCGGACCGGCACGGCGCTGCCGGGGAGAAGCCGGTACAGACCGCGATTGGTCGCAAACCAGGTAGCGCCGCCATCAGACCCCGCGCAGTCAGCGGCCACCTGACCGTCCGGCCACCGGGTTCTGACCCATTGCTCGCCCGCAAGCGTGAACCAGCGTCCCAGCCGGTCGGTGGCAACCAGCCGGCGATCGCCGGTGCGGCAGATCCGTCCGACGATTTCAACGCCGGCACCGAAGGCAGGGCCCGGTGTGGCCCGGGCGGGCAGTCCACCCAGCCCGAGCGAGGTCGAGGTCCAGACCAGCCCGGCTTCCACGGTCACCGAAGTGGCGTTGGACGAGGGAAGACCCTGGCCTTCGTTCCAGGTCACGGTTTCCGGCTCGGGGAACTGCATCAGGCCGTGGGTGGAGCCGAGCCACACCGAGCCCTCCCGGTCGATCAGCAGCGGTCCGCCGCCGGTGATGCCGCGGCTGGCTTCGAGGATCTCGGTCGGTTCACCCGGCCGGAGCATCGCGACGCCGCGATCGTACGAGACCCACAAGGCGCCGCCCCGCTCGGCCACCGAGAACGGCCGGCGGTCCCTGAGCTCCAGCAGGACATCGGTCGCGCCGGCGTAACGCTGCATCAGGCGAAGCGAGTTGGCACCCGACCAGCCCAGCACCACGAAATCGTCGGTGCCTCGAATCAGCATGTCGGTGGGCCGGTCGATGTCGAACAGCCGGTCGAACCGGCCGTCGGGGCCCCGCCGCCATACCCGCCGTTCGGAGCCGACCAGCAGCACCCCCCGGCCGGCCCGCACCAGGCGGAGCCGGTCGCCCGGGTCGAGCGGCGGGGGCGGTTCGATGGTCCACTTGCCCGACGCTTCCATCCGCGCAATCCGGTCGGGCCAGACAACCCACAGCACGCCATCGTCCCCGATGGTCATCCCGGTGGCGCCAATCACCGGCCGCCGGTCGGGTCCAAGCAGCGGAATCAGCCCGGTGGGATGGACGCTGTAGACCGCGTCCCGATCGTCACGGACCACCACCCGCCGGCCGCGGCCCTGCACCTCCCGCACCGACCCCGTCAGCTCGGTCCGACCCCACGGCCGCATGTCGCTGCCATCGTAGCGCACCAGTCCCGCCACGGTGCCGATCCAGAGGAAGCCGGCCGCGTCCTGGGCCAGCCCCGTGACGTACGGGGCCGACAGTCCCTGCTGCTGATCGTAGAAGCGGATGAGGCGCTGCTGTCCCGGCAAGATGCCGGGCAGCAGCAGCAGGCAGGCTGCGAGAAGTCCGAGGCGCCTAACGGCGCCGGCTGCGGGGCCGTTCACGCGCCTCCCGCCGGCCATCGCCCTCCATCGGGAGTTCGATCGACCGGATCTGTCGCAGGCCTTCATACAGCACGATCCCAACCGCGGTGGCGAGATTGAGACTCCGGACCGGCCCGCTCATGGGAATGCGGAAGCACCGCTCCGGGTGTTTTTCCAGGATCCGCTCCGGCATGCCCTGGGTTTCGTTGCCGAAAACCAGGCAGCTGTTGGGCTGAAACGGCGCGTCCCAGAGCGAGCGGGTCGCGTTAGCCGAAAAATAGAGACAGCGCTCCCGGCTGATCGCGTCCCGGAACGCCCGCCACTCCGGGTGATGCCACAAGTCCACGCTGTCCCAGTAGTCCAGTCCGGCGCGGCGGAGATCCTTGTCGGCGAGCGAAAACCCCAGCTGCCCGATCAGGTGCAGGCTGCTGTCGGTGGCGGCGCAGAGGCGGGCCACGTTGCCGGTATTGGGCGGGATCTGCGGCTCGATCAGGGCGACATGCAGGGCCAACCCTCATCCTCCCCTGGTGTGCATTTCCCGCCGGGGATCAGCCCGCAACCGCTGGATCTCGTACAGCGGGGCTCGTTCGGCCGCGGCCAGGCGCGCCTCGGCGCCCCGGTCGCTGCGATTACTCCATCCGCTCCGGATCAGCTCGAGCAGGGCGGCGTCACTGCTGCCGAGGCGAAGCGGGTCCCGCAGGTCCACTCCCTGGTCGGCGTAGAGACAGTGAAACCAGGTTCCGTCCGCCGTGATCCGGCTGCGATCGCAGTCGCGGCAGAACGGTGCGGTGACCGAGGCGATAATCCCGAAAGTGGTTCCGTTCTCGAGCCGAAACCGCTCCGCCGGCGCCGCCGCTTCAAGACCGCCCGATTCGCGAGCGATCGGCTGAACCGGCCCCAACCGACGCTCCACCGTGTCGAGAATCTCCTGCCGGCTCACCACGTCCGCGAGGGACCAGCGAGTGGCGCCTCCGACGTCCATGTACTCGATGAAGCGGAGCTCGGCACCTTCCTCCGTGGCAAACTGGAGCAGATCGATAATCTCGTCATCGTTGAAGCCCTTCACCACGACGCAGTTGAGCTTCACGGGACCGAGTCCTGCCGCCGCGGCGGCCCGGATGCCGGCGAGGATGTCGGCGTGCCGGGTGGAGCGGGCAAATGTCGCCAGTCGCTCAGGCCGCAGGGTATCGAGACTGACGGTCACCCGATCCAGTCCGGCGGCCTTGAGGGCGGTTGCTGCCGGCGCCAGCAGCACCCCGTTGGTGGTGAGCGCCAGATCTTCGATCCCTTCAACCGGGCGCAACAGACCGACCAGCGCGGGCAGATCGTGACGCAGCAGCGGCTCGCCCCCGGTGAGGCGGACCTTCCGTACTCCCAGGCTCACGAACAGGCGGGTCAGCCGTGCCAGCTCTTCGAAGGTGAGGATCGACTCACGCGGCAGCCAGACGTAGTGCTCCTCCGGCATGCAGTAGCGGCAACGCAGGTTGCAGCGGTCGGTAACGGACAGCCGCAGGCTTCCCAGGGGCCGTCCCAGCTGGTCGAGAACCGGGTGGCTCAAGGGGCCGGCTCCGGAACGGCCGCGGGGACGGTGCCCCCCGGCGCTGTCGGGTCGACCCAGGCCTCGGTCCCGTCCGCATAACGCTCCCGTTTCCAGATCGGGACCCGGCGCTTGAGCTCCTCGATGACGTACCGGCAGGCGATGAACCCTTCGGCCCGGTGGCCCGAACCGGCGGCGATCGCCACCGCGATGTCGCCGATGGCGAGCTTGCCCGTCCGATGGCGCAGGGCGATCCGGCAGGGCCAGCGCGACTCCGCCTCGTCGACGATCCGGCCGCACTCCGACTCGGCCATGGGCCCGTAGGCTTGGTACTGGAGATCCACCACCGTCCGGCCGGCATGGTGATCCCGGACCGTGCCGAGGAAGGTCACGATCCCGCCATGCTGCGGGTCGCTGACCGACCGAACCAGCTCCGGGAGATCAATCGGCTCGGTGGTGAGAAACGCCACTGATCAACCCCCGGACATGGGCGGCAGGACCGCCAGCTCGTCTCCCGCGGCGAGCGTAGTTTGGTAATCCACCTGCTCCAGCCCGCGGGCCACCAGCATCCGAGGCGGCAACACCGATCCCCCAGGGTGGGCTCGGACCCGCTCCATCACCTCGGAAACCGTTGCGCCGTGCGGCACTTGCAGCATCAGCTCGCTCTGCCCCAGCACCTCGGCGTAGCGGGCGAACAGGAGAACCCGGATTGAGATCGGCGATGTGGACATGGCACCGGCATTATCGCGAATGCACAGCGACGGGGGCAAGCATCGGAAACGCAACGAGGGCCGCTAACGGCCCTCGCGCCCCATCAGGGGTAAGCCTCAGTTCACTCGAGGGGCGATGCGGCGGCGCCCAGCTCCATCGGCGGAGGCTCATCGGTGTCTTCCGCCACCAGCGCCCGCAACTCCTTGCTGGGCTTGAAGACCGGCACCGGCCGAGCGGCCACTTCGACCGGTTCACCCGTTCGGGGGTTCCGGGCCATCCGGGTCTTCCGGCGCCGGATCTTGAAGGTGCCGAACCCCCGGACTTCGATGTTTCGCTGTTCCTTCAGGGCTTGCTTAATGGCATCCAGGAAAAGGTCTACGACCCGCGCGCAATCCTTTTTCGAGATCAGGGGACCGGAGGTCCGCGCAATGGCGGCGGTCACCTGCTCCACCAGATCTGCCTTGGTCATGCAACCCCCGGTTAAAGGGAGACCAACCCTGGAACCTGCAGAGGTATCGTAGGAGCTTAACTGTTGTCTGTCAAGGGGTTGCGGCCCTTCAGGCCTTTCGGGCGGGCAATGCGGCCAGGAATTCCTGGAAATGAGGGTAGGCGTCGTGGGGTCCGGGAGAGGCTTCCGGGTGGTATTGCACAGCGAACATCGGAAGTTGTTTGTGGCGAAGACCTTCCACCGTCCCGTCGTTCAGATTGACGTGGGTGACCTGCAAATCGGGGGCGCCCGGCACTCCGGACTCGTCTCCCTGCACGGCGAAACCGTGGTTCTGCGATGTGATGAGCACGCGCCCGGTCGCGAGATCCTTCACCGGATGATTACCACCGCGGTGGCCGTACGGCATCTTCACCGTCTTGCCGCCATAAGCGATTCCCAGCAGCTGATGGCCGAGGCAGATGCCGAAAGTCGGTAAGCCGGAATCACATAGCGTGCGGATTTCGGGAAATACGTATTCGATGGCAGCGGGATCACCGGGACCGTTCGAGAGAAAGAGACCGTCGGGGGATAGCGCCCGGATCTCCTCGGCGGTCGCGCGAGGCGGAACCACTGTCACGCGGCAGCCGGATTCGGCCAACATCCGCACGATGTTGCGCTTCATGCCGAAATCCCACGCCACTACGTGAGGGCCATCTTCGCCCTCGGTGTACGGGACGTGAACTCCGGCGAGAGAGGCGAGGTCCTGGCCTTCCATCCGGGGCGACCCCAGCAGCAGATCCTGGATCTGCCTGATCGGCTCGCTCCCGTTGGCGATCACCCCCCGCATGGCGCCGCGCTCCCGGATGTGACG
>DASTEX010000413.1:0-6279 GCA_035709185.1 Gemmatimonadales bacterium | reverse complement strand
CCACTCTCGGTGGGCGCCGGTGGAGCAGTGGGCCAGGATGGCCGCGGGCCCCTCGCCTGCGTCCCGATATGCAATGGTCTTCCCGTCGACCTTGATTGTTCTCAACGCTTTACCTTCCCGTGAACCGTTGGCGGTTGCGGTTAGCCGTTAGCCGTGAGCCGTGAGCCGTGATGGCACACGCTCTGAATTCTGTGATGCGCAAAACCGGTTGAGTACCGGCCACGGGGGTGGGCAGGCGGGCAGGCGGGCAGGCGGGCAGAGGGCAGCCGGCAGGTTCGTTGGGAGGATGGGGGAAATTGCGACACCTGCCCCCGTTTCATCGGGCGGTGTCACAAACGCTTCTGTTAGAGGCTCCCTTTGCAGGGATCTGCCATGAAACTCTTCACTTCCATTCTCCTCGCTTCCTCGCTGGGGCTTACCCTTCCCGCCGCCGCCCGCCAGACGGGATGGAGCGTACGACTCGAGCCCATGTATGTCAGGCCCTATGGGCACGACCAGCATGTCCTCACGATTCACGAGCGCACGCTCGCTCCCGTGGTGGATCGGAAGACCGCCGTGACGCTCGATACCAGGAACGGGAAGGGGTACCGGGGAGGAGTCCGATACTCCCGGGGACGGTGGGCGTTCGGGCTGGACGCCTTCTCGTTCGTCACGTCCCATGAAGCCGCTCCGCTCAGCCTCGCGGCCGATGGGGGCACCGACGAAGTCGCGCTCGAGGCTGCCGATCGCACGTTCGTCTCGACCGGTGCCGGCGAGGTGCTGTACTACCGGCTCCTCGAAGACAACGACATTGCGGTCTGGACGGTGGACCTCTACGCGATTCGGGAACTGGCTCAATCGGATGAAAGTCGCATGGGCCTGGTGTTCGGAGTGCGATTCGCCGACTTCGATAACGACTACCGGGCGGTGGTGGGGATTGAGGACACGGAAGGACTCCGGATCGACGCCTCATCCAACTATGGCCGGATGACTGGCCCGCTGGTCGGGTGGGAGGGATCGGCCCGGATCGGACGGTTCTCGATCGACGGAGTGCTGGCGCAATCCGTGGTTTTGGGAGAGACGGTATACGATGGCGCCGGACGGGAATTCACCGGTCCATTCGGAGAGACCCCCGTCTTTGTGTCGGAGGAGACCTTCCGTACTCCCGAGCGGGTTGCCATTCCCATCACCGAACTGCGCCTGCGCGCCGTGGTCAGCCTTATCAGCCGGCTGGCCATCGGGGCGGGGATTTCCGGTTCAGCCTGGTGGGATGTCGGTGTGCCGCCGGGTGTGCTGCCGGTCCCTGCCGGTGACCAGCTGTTGCACGAGAATACGCTGGTGTTCTTTGGGCTTATGGCGCTGGTGGAGGTGCGCTTCTAAAGGCGGAAAAGGCGGAAAAGGCGGTAAAGGCCGGAAGCGGTCGTTTTCCGCCCTTTCCGCCCTTCCGCCCTTTCCGCCCTAACGTTCCATTTTCCAGAACGCGATCCCGCTGGCCTGCTTCCCGACGTCTACCGTTCCTACCTTCGCGCGGGCGGCCAGGTCGAAGACATCCACCTTGCCGGGCTCACCGCCTACGCCCTCACTGCTGACGAAAGCGTACCGCGAGTCGGGACTGATGATGACGCCGTGGGTAACGGTGGTGGAAGTCTTGATCTTCGCCGCGCTCGTCCCGGCCGCGAGATCGAATAACTCGACCATGCCCCCCTGCTTGAGGGTGGCGACCAGGTATTTCCCATCGGGTGACACGGCCAGGTTGTACGGGCCCCGCCCGGTAGCAAACCGTCGGCTCACTTTCCAGGCGACGCGGTCGATCTCGAGAATCTCGTCGGACTTGTTGCACGCCACGTACACCTTGCTCCCGTCGGCGGAGGGCTGCGCCCAGGTGGGGGAGCAGGAGTTGGGCGTCATGGTGTGGCGCATCCCGCGATACCCCACGTCGGCCGGATCCACCTCCGGAGCCGGCCGGCTTCGGTTCCCGGTGTCCGCCAGGTGGCGGGCCATCTCGCCCCGGTCATCCGGCGCCAGCGGGCCTTCCTTTCCCTTCGCCACCGAGAACCGGCGCGAGACCTTGAAGCTCCGGGTATCGATTTCTACCAGCTGGTCATCCATCATGCAGCCGGAATACTGAAACTGCCCGCTGGGGTCGATCCGGCTGCCGTGCGGCATGGTGCAGGTGATGATCCGGGTGACTTCCGTGTGGGTCGGGGTATAGATCACCGAGTGGGACGACGGCACCATGTCGCCGTGCAGGTTGAAGTTGGCGGCAATGGCATAGAGCCCGTCGGGTGAAACGTCGATCGAGGCGGGGAAATTGCCTAACAGAGTGCCGGGTCCCACCAGCGTGTCGGGGCCGAGCTCGTAGCGCCAGTACTTGCCGTCGGGGAAGCCGTGTCCCGTGGTCAGGTGGAGGTATTTCCCGTCGCGCGAGATGGCCAGTCCGTGGGGGCCTTCCATTTCGGCGGCGAGCTCGCCCACCGGAATGGTCTTCTCGACGACGGCACCGTCCGGCCCGAACCGGATCCGGTGCATCAGGTCGGCGGACTCCGCGCCGACGTACACCCAGTATTTCGCAGCCGGTGGCGTGGGGGCCGGCGCCTGGCCATTCAGGCGGCCGGCCGCCACCAGAGCCGCCATGGTCGCGGCGCCGGTTCCAAGCTTGCGGACCAGTCCACTCATCAGCATCGTTCATCCCTTCACGTGTCAATCACCCGATGAAGAGCCGTCCTCGCGGCCGGCTTCCGATCGCTCCCCTGAATGGAACTTACCGTGATGAAACTAATTCCCTCGGTCCCCCTCGCTATCCGAATGCTGGTCCTGGGCGGCCTGGCTGCCGCGCTGGTTTCCGACCTGGAGGCCCAGGCTCCGGCGGTGGCCCGGATTACGGCCGAGCCGGCCATGCTCCGGCTCAAGGTGGGAGACACCGTCCGGCTCAAGGTGACGGCTTTCGATTCCGGGGGGAAGGAAATCACCGATGCCCCGGTCCGCGTATTCGGGGCCCGGCGTTCCGTCGCTTATCAGGACGGACTGGTCCGCGCCTTCCAGGCGGGCAATTTCACCCTCAACGCCTTCGCCCCCGGAGCCGACGGGCGCCCGGTGACCCTGGAAATCCCGGTGGTCGTGACCTGGCCGGCGATTGCCAGGCTCGAAATCGCGGTGGCGGATGTCCCGCTCTACACCGGCGCCACGCTGGCGCATGAGGCGAAGGGATTCCTGATGGACGGCACCGAGCGGAGCGACCTCCGGCCCACCTGGCGCAGCTCCCATCCGCGGGTGGCCACGGTAGATCGTTTCGGCAATGTGCGGGCCCATGCGACCGGGACCGTGACGATCATCGCCGAAGCAGAAGGGCTGAAGGCCGAGCGGCAGCACACCGTGCGGGTCAATCCCGGCCGGACGGTCGAGATGGCCGTCCGGGATACGACGATCCGCACCGGCGACGTCATCGAGCTCAAAGCCAGCGTGCGCGGCGCCAACGGTCGTCCGGTGGCCGATGCGCCGATCGTCTGGAGCTACACCTACGTGCCCGATGACTCGCTGGCGCCGAGCGGCCTCCCCGGCGGCGCCGGCATCGTACAGTTCGGCAAGTTCACCGGGAACTATCCCGGCCGGTACACGCTGATGGCCCGGTCAGGGTCCGCCTATGCCGAGACCACGATCGAAGTCCAGCCCCGGCAGGCCCGCCGCCGGATCAACGTGACCGGGCGCGGTTCCATTACGCATGTCCACACCTCGGATCTCTGGCCCTGGACCGGGAAGGACGGGCGGGACTACGCCCTGGTCGGCACCTGGGGCGGTGACGGCTGGGCCTATGTATACGACATCACGGATCTCACCAACCCGGTCAAGACCGACTCGGTGAAGGTTGATGCGCGCACCATCAACGATGTCACGGTCTCCCCCGACGGACGCTACGGGGCGCTGTCCCGGGAAGGCGCCTCCAACCGGGTGAACGGCGTGGTGCTCCTGGACCTGGCCAATCCGGCGCACCCCAGGGTAGCCGCCACGTTCAGCCAGGAGCTGACCGGCGGGGTGCATAACATGTTCGCCACCAACGACCACCTGTTTGCGGTGTCAGGCGGGGCCAAGTACGTCATCGTCGATGTCAGGGACATCTATAACCCGAAGTACGTGAGCGAGTACCGGCACCCCAACGCCCGGCTGCACGACCTCTGGGTCCACGACGGCATCGCGTATTCAGCCCAGGGTGGGGCCGGCACGGTGGTGGTGGACGTGGGGAACGGAAAGTACGGCGGCTCGATCGAGAATCCCAAGCTGATCACGGTCTACAGCGTCAACAGCGGCCACGAGATCTTTCCCTACTTCCAGAAGTCGACCGGCAAGGTCTACCTCTTCATCGGCGACGAGGAAATGAACCGCGCCGGACGGGTCTGGGAGGGAACCAGCTACCGGAACGAGATGACCACGCCGGGCGGCGTGCCGCAGACCTCGGGCGGCTTCACCCACATCGTGGACTTTACCGACCCGATGAACCCCAAGCCGGTGGGGCGGTACCACCTCGAAGACTTCGGCTCACACGACATCATCGTGGAAGACGACATTCTCTACCAGGCATACTATGAGGGCGGCGTCCGGCTGGTGGACGTGTCGGGTGAGCTGATGGGGAACCTGGCGGACCAGGGGCGCGAAATTGCGGTCTTCAAGCCGTACGATCCGAAGGGCTACACGCCTAACGCCTCGTTCGTGATGAATGCGATGCCCTGGAAGGGCCACGTGCTGTTCACCGACTTCAATACCGGCCTCTGGGCGGCGCGGCTGCAGCCCAGGCCGCTTACCCCCTGAGCCGGGTGGACCTCTGATCATGCGATCCGTACTGCTGGCGTTGCTCCTGCTGGCGCCCGTGCCCGCGCTGGCTCAGCGTCCCGAAACGCTGGATGAAAAGGAGCGGACGGAGCTGCTGGCGACCCGCGAGGCGGCGTGGCGGGCCTGGTTCAGCGGCGACCGGGCCACGCTCGAGGCAATGCTGCCGCCTGACTTCATCGGCATCGGCTGGGGCGGTGGAGCCTGGAACAACCGGGAGTCCAGCCTGGCTGAGTCGGAGACGTTTGCGCGGGGTGGAGGGAAGCTGACGCTGCTCGAGTTCCCCCGCACCGAAATCCAGGTCTACGGGGACGTGGCAGTGGTGTACTCGGACTACAAGGTGGGCTACAGCACCGGCGGCGAGCCCGTCATTCAGTCCGGGCGCGCCACCGAGGTGTTCGTGCGTCGGGGCGGCCGGTGGCTGCATCCGGCCTGGCACCTGGACTCGGGGAAGTAGCTGTCGGGGTCCGCCGGTACCGTGAACGAGGGGTTGGTCATGGCCGTCGATGGAGTCCTGGATCGCATCCGCGAGCTGCTGCCGGGCATTCGGGACCGGCGCGCTGAAATCGAGCAGGCCCGCCGGCTCCCCGCCGATCTGGCGGGGCAGCTGCGCGCGACCGGCATGTTCCGCCTGAGCGTGCCCCGAGGCATCGGCGGGGCAGAGGTGTCCCCGACCGAGCTGATGCGGGTCAGCGAGACCGTTGCCGCCGCTGACGGCTCCACCGGATGGTGTGCGATGGTGGGGATCGGGAACAACGTGGTCGCCGGCTACATGTCCGAGACCGGGGCGCGGGAGGTCTTCGCCGATCCGAGCGCCCCCACGGCGGGACTCGCGGCCCCGGCAGGCGCGGCGGTCCGCTCCAATGGCGGCGTCAAGGTCAACGGGCGCTGGCCCTTCGCCAGCGGCATCACGCACTGCGACTGGGTCTGGGCCGGCTGCCTGGTGATGGAAGGCGGCAAGCCCCGGATGACCCCGATGGGCCCCGAGATCGTGCACGTGTGCCTGCCGGTGGGCGAAGTGCAGATCCACGATACCTGGCACGTGAGTGGGCTCTGCGGGACCGGCAGCGTTGATTTCAGCGTGAAGGATGCCTTCGTGCCCGAGGAGCGGACCTTCGCGCTGCTCGATCCCTCGGGGCACCGGAGTGAGCCGCTCTACCGGATGCCCCCGCTGGGCACCTTCGTGTACCAGGTGGCCGCCGTGAGCCTGGGTATCGCACGGGGCGCGCTCGACGAGCTGATCGAGCTGGCGGAGTCCAAAGTACCGACCCTGTACCAGCAGGTCCTGGCCGACAAGGCCGTGGCCCAGATCGAAATCGCCCGGGCGGAGGCGGCGCTGCAGGGCGCCCGCGCGTTCCTGTACGGCACGGTGGAGGATATGTGGCAGACCATCCTGGCGGGCGGTGAGCTCACTCCCCGTCAAATCGCGATGGGACGAATCGCTTCCACCCACGCCGCCGAGGTCGCCGCCACGGTCAGCCG
>DASTEX010000412.1:0-2263 GCA_035709185.1 Gemmatimonadales bacterium | reverse complement strand
GTGGTGCAGAACGGGGTGGTGTACTCCGGCAGCGATGCCAGCCGGGTCTGGCCCAATCCGGCGCCGGCGCCGCGCTTATATCAGTTGAGGATCAGTCATTAGTCGTTAGTCTCTAGTCGTTAGCTGGTCCTGTTCGTCAGCGATCGCCAACGACCAGCGACTGACGACTCGCGACTCAGCCAAGAGAGTGGATCAGAAAGGAACCGTATTTCATGCCTCGCTCCGTTATGGCCGGGCTGGCGCTGGCCGCTCTGCTCTCTACTGCGTCCCAGGCCCAGGAAACCGTGCGGGGGATCACCCACGGCCGTCGCCCATCCGGACGGCTGGTGAGCCGCAACGCCCTGGTGATCGAGGGCAACGGGAGTCCGGCCACGGGGCCGCACGACATCGTGATCGAGGGCAATCGGATCACCGAGATGGTGTCGCTCGATCCGGTGGCGCTGAAGGAGGGCCGCCAGCGCCGCCCCGAGGGCGGGGCCGAGATCGACGCCGGCGGCAAGTACGTCATGCCGGGACTGATCAACCTGCACGGGCACATCCAGGACGAGCGGGGCGGTCAGCCCCAGCCGCTGGCCTACCAGAACAAGCTCTGGCTCGCGTCAGGCATTACCACGGTGCGCGACGTGAGCTCCGGTTCCGATGCCGCGGCCTTCGTGGAGCTCCGGAGCCAGAGTGCGGCCGGTACCATCGAGGCGCCCCGGTTCTTCATCTGCGCCGGCTTCAGCATGCGGCCCTTGCCGCGGACGCCGGAGCAGGCCCGGGCCCGGGTGCAGGAGCTCAAGAAGATCGGGGTGGACTGCATCAAGATCGGCGGGCTCGACCGCGACATCCTGTCGGCGATGCTGGACGAGGCCCACCAGGTGGGGCTGCCCGTCGCGCACCACGCCGGCGTGGAAGAGACCAACGCCTGGGATGACATCCGCTTCGGCACCAGCACTATCGAGCACTGGTACGGCGTGCCCGACGCCGCGATCCTCGACGGGGTTCAGAACTTCCCGGCCGACTACAACTATAGCGACGAGGTCGACCGTTTCCGTTATGCGGGCCGGCTCTGGCGCGAGGCCGATCCGGCCCGGCTCTCGATGGTGCTCGATTCCATGGTGGCGAAGGGCGTCGCCTGGGATCCCACGCTGGTGATCTACGAGGCCAGCCGGGACCTGGTGCGGGCCCAGAATCAGCCCTGGTTCCGGGACTATCTCCATCCGACGCTGGAACAGTACTTCAAGCCCGACCCGGCCAATCACGGATCGTACTTCCTGGGCTGGACCTCCACCGATGAGGCCTTCTGGAAGGAGAACTACCGGATCTGGATGGCCGCGCTGCGTGAGTTCGGCCGGAAGGGCGGCATGATCGGCGCCGGCGAAGATGCGGGCTTCATCTACCAGATGTACGGCTTCGGCCTGATCCGGGAGCTGGAGCTGCATCAGGAAGCCGGCTTCCATCCGCTCAAGGTGATCCAGCACGCCACCCTCAACAACGCCACCTTGCTGGGCAAGGCATCCGAACTGGGTCGGGTCCGGGTGGGCCATCTGGCCGACGTGATCGTGGTCAACGGCAATCCGCTGGAGAACCTCAAGCTGCTCTACGCCACCGGGGTGGACATCGTGGTGGACGGCAAGACGGTGCACACCGGCGGAGTGGAGTGGACCATCAAGGACGGCATTCCCTATCACGGCCCGCGGCTGATGCAGGAGGTGAAGGAGATGGTGGCCCAGGCCCGCGCCGAGCGCACGATCAAGACCGGCAACTGAATCATGGCGCTGCCCCGGGAGACCCGGATCCACCTTCCCGAGTGGATCGAGGGTGTCGTCGGTACTCGGAGGGTGATGCAGGGCACCGAGGAGAAGATGGCTCTGGCGATCCGGCTCGCGGGCGAAAACCTGGAACGCGAGCCGGGGGGCGGGCCGTTCGGGGCGGCGGTGTTCCGGAGCGACACCGGCGAGCTGCTCTCGGTAGGCGTGAACAGCGTGATCCGGCTGCATAACGCCGCGCTCCACGCCGAGGTCGTGGCGCTGATGCTGGCGCACGAGGCGCTGGGGGTGCACTCCTTCCGGCTGCCGGGCGTGCCGCCGATCGAGCTGGTGAGCTCCTGCGAGCCCTGCATCATGTGCCTGGGCACGACGGCGTGGAGCGGGGTGAGCAAACTGGTGACCGGGGCCACCAAGCAGGACGCGGAGGAAATCGGCTTCGACGAAGGACCGGTGACGGCCGATTCGTACGCCCAGCTTCAGCGGCACGGAGTCGAGGTGGTGCGCGGAGTGCT
>DASTEX010000411.1:0-3285 GCA_035709185.1 Gemmatimonadales bacterium | reverse complement strand
CGGGTGATCCAGCAGCAGGCTCGGCGAGCCCGGAAGCTGGTGCGCGGGCTGCTGGAGGAAGTTCGGACCGCGCCGGCCGAAGGTCCCCGGATTCATCCGGCGGAGCTGGTGACCCGGATCATCCCGATCTTCGAGCGCGACGCCGAGCGGCATGGATTGCAGTTCAACGCCACGGCCGATCCCGATCTGCCGCCGCTCGAGGCCGACGCCGGCAGCCTGGAGCAGGTGCTCACCAACCTGCTGCAGAACGCGTTTCAGGCCACGCCGCGGGGCGGCCAGGTCACGCTCAACATCCGGGCCCGGGGCCGGCTGCTGGAGTTCGTGATCGAGGACAACGGTCCCGGCATCCCGCCCGAGTTCCTGCCCCACATCTTCGACCCGTTCTTCACCAGCAAGCAGGCCGGTGAAGGCACCGGGCTCGGCCTTTCGGTCTCACAGAACATCGTGCGGCACCACCGGGGCACGCTCACGGCGGAGAACCTGCCGCCCTGGGAAGGCGGCGGCGCGCGGTTCATCGTGGCGCTGCCGTTCATCGACCGGCGGCGGATGGATCGCGAGGCGACCCTCGAAGAGCTGGCCGAGCCCGGGCCCGCGGGACGGCGGATTCTGCTGGTGGAGGACGATGACGCAGTGCGACTGGCCATGCGCCGCTATCTCGAGAAGGCGGGCTGGGTGGTGGGCGAAGCGGTCGAGGGCCAGGATGGTCTGACCCAGGCGCTCCAGGACGGCTGGGACGTGATCGTGTGCGATGTGCAGATCCCGGGCTTGTCCGGGCTGGACCTGTTCGACCGGCTGGAGCAGGAGCGTCCTGGAGATGGACGGCGGGTGGTGCTGATCTCGGGCGACACCACCACGCCGGCAGTCGCCGAGTTCTGCCGCCGCACCGGCCTGACGGTGCTGGCCAAGCCCTTCGAGCTGTCCCATTTCGCCGAGGCGGTCGAACGCGCGGCGGCGCCGCCCACGGAAGCGGCGTGATCTTCGTCGGCTACGCGCTGGCGATCGTCATCGGGATCAGCCTGGGCCTGCTGGGCGGCGGCGGCGCCATCCTGACGGTGCCGGTGCTGGTGTACGTGCTGGGCACGGGGGTCAAGCAGGCGGTCCCGATGAGCCTGGTGGTGGTGGGCGCCACCAGTCTGACCGGGGTGGTGCACCACTCGCGCGCCGGCAACGTCGACTGGCGCTCGATCCTCTCGTTCGGTCCCGCGGCCATCCTCGGCTCGCTGTTAGGCGCCGCCCTGGCGCTCCGGGTGAGCGGGCACCTTCAGCTCGTCATCTTCGGCGTGGTGCTGATCGCGGCCGCGATCTCGATGCTCCGGTCCAGCCCGGTCGACGAAATCAGGCGGCAGGCGCACCCGGCGATTCTGGCCCTGATCGGCGCCGCGGTGGGGGTGCTCACCGGGCTGATCGGCGTGGGAGGCGGTTTCCTTTATGTACCGGCGCTGGCGCTGCTGGGCGGGCTGGAAATGCGCCGGGCGGTGGGCACGTCGCTCGGGCTGATCGCGATCAGCTGCGCCGCCGGCCTGCTGGGCTACCTGGGGCGGATGCCGATCGACTGGCAGGTGGTGCTGATCTTCGGGCTGCTGGCGTTCCTGGGAGTGAGGATCGGAACGGCACTGGTGCCACGGGTGTCGCAGGCGGCGTTACGGAAGGCATTCGCTGGACTGCTGTTGGTGATTGGCATTGTGGTGCTGATCACCGGAGAGTAGGACTCAGGACTAAGGACTAAGCAGTTTTCAGCTGACAGCTGATAGCCCCGAAGTTGTCCGACTGCCAGTTACCGTACGCTCTCACGACGATCATTGAGCAGAACGCGCATGGGCGGCCAGGAGGTCTCGGGCTTGCTCCAACGCGGCTACGGCGAGTTCGCGGCTGACGGTCGGGAAGTCGCTCAGGAACTCTTCGAGAGTATGACCGCCCTCCAGATAATCGACGAGGGCCTGGAACGGAACCCGGGTTCCGACGAAGACCGGCTTGCCGCCCAGGATGTCAGGATCTGTATGGACGGCAACGGATTGCAGAGACATATCGCGCTCCAGTGGACCTCTCCCAGTATAACACCAGAGCCAGTGAGCCGGAGTCGCCCGGAACAGTTCCCTGATCGCTGACAGCCGGCCGCACGACGGCGATGCCGCTGCGCGTTCTCAGGGTCTCCCTTCGCGCTGTTCGGATGACAGGGCGACCCGGCGAGGTCGACAGGATACGGGATGCCGAGTTGCACCCCGTTTCGCCGAGGCCCTAGGTTATGGTCATGCCGCTCGCCGTGCCCAGCTACACCATCGACGACCTCAATCGTTTCCCCCAGGACGGGAACCGGTACGAGCTGCTCGACGGGATGCTGCTGGTGACTCCTGCGCCGCTTCCCGTTCACCAGGTTGTGCTCGCCCGGCTCCAGTACGAGATCCACCGCTACCTGGAACCCCGGAGTCTGGCCCGGGTGGTGAGCCCGGGGGCGGTGGAGATTGCTCCCCGGACCCATCTGGAGCCCGACCTGCTGGTCTTTCCCTCCAGCTATCCGGTGCGGAGCCGCTGGCGCGACCTCCGCGGCTGGTGGCTGGCCTGCGAAGTGTTCAGCGATGGGTCGGTGATCTACGACCGGGACTTCAAGCGGGATGCGTATCTCGCGCTCGGGGTGCGCGAGGTCTGGCTGGTGAACTGGTGGGACGCGGTGGTTCAGGTGTCGCGGGGCGCGGTGAGGGACGCGCGCCACCGGGGGGAGCTGGTCTGGCACCCGGAGGGGATGGGCGAGCCGCTCAGGATCGATCTCACCCGGATCTTTCGCGGCCTGAACGACGAGGGGTGAGGCCATCATCGACTGGCTGGGGCGTTACGATGATCAGCGCTTCTCGTTCACCGACGGGGTGGTCCCCGCCGGCGGGCGGTCACCCCACCAGAGGTTGTCATGACCACAGCTGTCGCCGAAGCGGTTCGAGGCCGTACGTCCGGCCAGTACGATCGCCTGTTCTACAGTGGCATGGCGATCGCCCTGGCGCTGACGGTGCTGATCGGGTTTGGCCCGACCTACTACCTGAACGCGTTCGTCCCCGGGCCCATGGCGACCCAGAGCGGCGGGCCGATGACGCTGCTGGTCCATACCCATGGCCTGCTGTTCACCGCCTGGATGCTCCTGTTCATCGGGCAGACCGCTCTGGTGGCGCAACACAAGGTGTCCGTCCATCGCCGGATGGGCATCGCCGGCACCCTGCTGGCCGGGTCGATGGTGGTGGTGGGAACCCTTACGGCGCTCAAGCTGGCGGCGCGGGGAGCGGCGCCCCCGGGAGTGGATCC
>DASTEX010000410.1:0-2577 GCA_035709185.1 Gemmatimonadales bacterium | reverse complement strand
GCTCGGGACCTTCGGATCCCGAGCCGTCGCCGCGGCCGGCGGCGTTTCTCGACTCGCTCGAGCAGCGCACCTTCCTGTTCTTCTGGGAGCGGAGTGATCCGGCCAGCGGCCTGACCCCCGATCGCTGGCCCACGCCCAGCTTCTCCAGCATCGCGGCCGTGGGCTTTGCGCTCACCGCCTATCCCATCGGGGTGGAGCGGGCCTGGGTCAGCCGGGCCGCCGCGGCCGAGCGGACCCTCACCACGCTCCGGTTTCTCTACCGGCAGCCCCAGGGGCCCGCCGCCGCCGGCACCGCCGGCTACCGCGGGTTCTTCTACCATTTCCTCGACATGGGGACCGGGCTCCGGTTCGAGACGGTGGAGCTCTCCACCATCGACACGGCGCTCTTGTTAGGCGGTGTCCTGTTCTGCCAGGTATTCTTTGACGGCCAGGACGAGAGCGAAGCCGCCATCCGGGCCTACGCCGATTCGCTCTACTGGCGGGTGGAATGGACCTGGGTCCAGCCCCGTCCGCCGCTGGTGAACATGGGGTGGAAGCCGGAGGAAGGCTTTCTCTCCCACGATTGGCAGGGCTTCAACGAGGCCATGCTGCTGTACGTGCTGGCCCTCGGCTCGCCCACCTTTCCGGTCGAGCCCGCGGCCTGGGAAGCATGGACCTCCACCTACCAGTGGGGCACGTACTACGGCCGGGCCCACGTGGGGTTCGCCCCCCTGTTCGGCCACCAGTACAGCCACGTCTGGATCGACTTCCGCGGCATCCGGGACGGGTACATGCAGGCCCGCGGCATCGACTATTTCGAGAATGCCCGCCGGGCCTCGCTGGCCCAGCAGGCCTATGCCATCGACAACCCCTCCGGGTGGACCGGGTACGGAGCCGACATCTGGGGACTGACCGCCTCGGACGGGCCGGCCGATGTCACGCTCGAGGTGAACGGCACGCCGAGGCAGTTCCACACCTACGCCGCCCGGGGCGCCTCGTTCACCGAGGTACGGGATGACGGGACCATTGCGCCGACCGCAGCCGGCGGGTCGGTGCCCTTCGTGCCGGAGATTGCTATTCCGGCGCTCCTGGCCATGCGCGAACGCTACGGTGAGTGGCTCTACGGCCAGTACGGGTTTCTCGACTCCTTCAATCCCACCTTCCGTTTCAACGTCCCGGTGCAGCACGGCCGGGTGGTCCCGGGCGTCGGCTGGTTCGACGGGGACTATCTCGGCATCGACCAGGGACCGATTCTCGCGATGCTGGCGAACCACCGGCGCGATTTCGTCTGGCAGTTCATGCGGAGGAGTCCCTACATCATCAACGGACTGCGGCGGGCCGGATTCACCGGCGGCTGGCTCGACCAGGCCCCATGAGACGCTGGCTCGCGGCGACCCTCCTGGCCCTCGGGCCCGGCTGCCGTGCCGCGAGCGACGACACCACCCTCCGGTTCTGGGGATTCGGGCGCGAAGGCGAAGTCGCGGCCCAGCTGATCCGGGGCTTCGAGCGCGAGAACCCGGATATCCGGGTGCGGGTCCAGTCCATTCCCTGGTCCGCAGCGCACGAGAAGCTGCTCACGGCCCAGGTAGGCCGGGCCACTCCCGACGTGGCCCAGTTGGGCAACACCTGGATTCCCGAGCTGGTCACGCTCAAGGCGCTGGAGCCGCTCGAGCCGCTGCGCACCGGCTCAGCCGCGATCCGGCCCTCCAGCTACTTCCCCGGCGTCTGGGCTACCAACTACGTGGACGGGACCCTGTACGGGATCCCGTGGTACGTGGATACCCGGGTGCTCTTCTATCGCCGGGATCTCCTGGCCCGGGCCGGATACGATTCCGTGCCGGGAGACTGGGACGGCTGGCGCAACGCCATGCTGGCCATGAAGCGGAACGCGGGTCCAAGGGAATACCCGCTGTTGTTGCCGCTCAACGAGTGGCCCCCGCAGGTGATCCTCGGGCTCCAGGGTGGATCCGAGCTGATCTCATCCGACGGCTACTCCCGTTTCAGCGATTCCGGATTCACCCGCGGCTTCGAGTTCATGCTGGGTCTCTTCCGCGACGGCCTCGCACCGGCGGTTACCGGTAACGAGATCGCCAACCTGTACCAGGAGTTCAGCCGCGGCACCATCGCGATGTACATCACGGGACCCTGGAACCTGGGGGAGTTCCGCCGCCGCCTGCCGCCGGAGCGCCAGGATGACTGGGACACCACGCCGCTGCCCGGACCGTCCGGTCCCGGGACCGGCGTGTCGCTCGCCGGCGGATCCAGTCTGGTGCTCTTCCGGTCCTCTTCCAAGAAAGCCGCCGCGTGGCGGTTGATCGAATACCTCTCGCGGCCCGAGGTCCAGGCCGAGTTCTACCGTCTGACGGGCGATCTGCCTGCGCGGGTCGAGGCGTGGGAGGATTCCTCGCTGGCAACCGACGAGAAGGCGCGCGCCTTCCGGGTTCAGCTCGAACGGGTGGTCCCCACGCCGATGATACCCGAGTGGGAGAACGTCACCGTGAAGGTGATGGACTGGACCGAGCGCGCGGTCCGCGGCCGGGCCAGCTCGGAACAGGCGCTCCGGGGACTGGACGCGGATGTGAACCGGCTGCTGGAGCG
>DASTEX010000409.1:0-11058 GCA_035709185.1 Gemmatimonadales bacterium | reverse complement strand
ATGCCCATCAGCAGCGGGGCCGGCTCGTTCGACTGGAAGCGGGTTCGGGGCGGCTTTCTGGTTCAGCAACGGTTCGTCTTCGACCACGGCGAAGACAGCTGGACCATCCCGACCAGTCGCCGGCCCACCGAAGCCGAGTGGGAAGATTTGCGGTTCGCCTGGGCCGCGGTGTCGACCGTCAAGTCCAACGCCATCGTCCTGGCCCGGGACGAGATGGCCATCGGCATCGGCGCCGGACAGATGAGTCGGGTGGACGCCTCGTTCATGGCCGCGCACAAGGCCCGCCTGGCGGGCCACGAAACCGGGGGAGCGGTCCTGTCGTCCGACGCCTTCTTCCCCTTTGCCGACGGCCTGGATCAGGCCGCGGAAGTGGGCGTGACCGCGGTCATCCAGCCGGGCGGGTCGGTGCGGGACCAGGACGTGATCGCAGCGGCCGACCGCCACGGGATGGCCATGGTGTTCACCGGCCGACGCATGTTCCGTCACTAGCGACTGGCGATGGACACTCAGACTACCGACCAGAGTTCGCCCCCCTTCGGCTGGGCCGCGCTTACGGCGGCCATCGTGCTGGGCATCTACATCGTGACGCTGGGGCCGACCATCGCCTTCTGGGATACGGCGGAATACATCGCCGCGGCCAAAGTGCTCGGCATTCCCCATCCGCCGGGGAACCCGCTGTTCGTCATCCTGGCCCACGTCTTCGGGCTGATTCCGCTGGCCGCGGAGTATGCCGCCCGCATCAACCTCTTTGCCGCGGTTACCGGCGCTGCCACCGCCGGCATCTGGTTCCTGGTGACGGACCGCTGGATGCGCAACATCGTCCCCTGGCGGCCGGCCCGGCTGGCCGCGGCCTTCGCCGGCACGCTGGCCGGAGCCACCCTGTGGACCGTCTGGAACCAGTCGACCGTCAACGAGAAGGTCTACACCGTCTCGCTGCTGTCGATGGCGCTGGTGATCTGGATCGCGGTGCACTGGGGTGACGACGTCCCCGGCCCCCATCGCGACCGCTGGCTGGTGCTGATTGCCTATCTCATCACGCTCTCGTCCACCAACCACATGATGGGCGTGCTCGCCGCGCCGGCGGTGGCGGTCTACGTCTTCTGGACCGACTGGCGGGAGGCCGTGCGGCCCTGGGTGCTGCTGCTCGGCTGGCTGGTGCTGATCGCCGTGTCGGGAGCCTGGACCGACATCCCGAGCGGATCCACCAGCGGTGCGATCGTCGGGCTGGTGACGGCGGGCCTGCTGGTCTGGGCGCTGGTGAAGGACGCGAGGAACCCGGTGCTCTGGCTCGGGATCTTCGCCGTCGTCGTCGGGATCTCGCTCAACTACATCTTCCTCCCGATGCGGGCCGCGCAGTTCCCGGCCATCAACGAGGGCGAGCCCACCACCTGGCAGGCGCTGCTCGACGTACTCAACCGGGTGCAGTACGCCAAGCCACCGGTCACCGAACGGCAGGCGGATTTCCTGGCTCAGCTGGGCAACTACTGGCAGTACTGGAGCTGGCAGGCCGCCCGGGACTGGGGCGGCGCCTCGGCGGTCGCCACCGCGATCATCACGCTGCTCGGACTGGGTGGGCTCTGGATGCTTCTCCGGCGGGATCCCCGCGCGGGATGGGCGGCGCTGGTGCTGCTGGCGACGCTGACCCTGGCCCTGGTGTTCTACCTCAACTTCAAATACGGGTTCTCCTACCCCACCGATCACCCCGATCCCCAGCGCGAGGTACGCGAGCGAGACTACTTCTTCCTGGGCTCCTTCTCCTACTTCGGTACCCTGGTGGCCCTGGGGCTGGGCGGACTGATGCAGCTGCTGGCGGGCCTCTTCAAAGACCGCTCCGAGCAGTCGCGCTGGATCTACGCCTCGCCCGTGCTCCTGCTGGGCCTCATTCCGATGCTGGGCAATGCGGCGACCGCGTCGCGGGCCAACGAGACCACGCCCCGCGACTGGGCGATCGACCTGCTCCAGTCGGTCGAGCCCTACGCCATCCTGATCACCGCGGGCGACAATGACACCTTCCCGCTCTGGTTCGCGCAGGAAGTGTTAGGCGTGCGGCGGGACGTGATCCTCGCCAACCTGTCCCTGCTCAACACCGAATGGCACCTGCGGCAGGTCCGGCGGCGGAAGGTGGACGAGTTCGACCCGGGCAAGGCCGCGACGGTCTGGCGCGACCCCGACACCCGGCCGAGCATAACGCTGGGGACGCCGGCCGACACCACCCGGCAGGGCGGGCCCTGGCCCTATCCGGACCACCCCCCCTTCAGTCTCAGCGAGACCGAGCTGGACAGCATTCCCGAGATCGCCCAGGCGCCGGCGAACGCCCTCGATGTGGCCGGTCTGCAGATCCGGCTGGGCGCCGATTATCTCCAGCGCAGCGACATCGCGGTCATCTTCCTGATCCGCGACAACCTCGGCAAGCGCCCCATCTACTTCAGCTGGACCACCGGAGCCTTCCCCGACCAGACCCTGGGACTCACTCCCTACCTGGTTTCCGAAGGACTCGCCCGGCGGCTCCATCCCACGCCGGTGGAGCCGGGCAACGGCATTGTGCTGAGCCAGGGCATGGGCTTCGTGGATCTGCCCCGCACCAACCGGCTCCTCTGGGAGCAGTACCACTGGGAGAGCGTGGCCCGACCCCGGCCGCACGGCTGGGTGGATGCGCCCTCGCAGTCGATTCTCGAGATCTATGCGATCATCTACGGCGGCATGTCGGAGACGTACCGCCAGGTGGGCGACACCGCGCTGGCCGCGCGGGCCGACTCGGTCGCGCGGATGGTGGTCAACGGGCTGGGCGATCGGCAAAGACCCTAGCCGGGGGCGGTAGAATTCAATGAGCCTCCCCTCGCGGGGGCTCGCCTCAGGCGTGGTGGCCGAGTGGTTGAAGGCAGCGGTCTTGAAAACCGCCAGCGGGGTAACTCGCTCGTGGGTTCGAATCCCACCCACGCCGTTACAACGTCGGAAAGGGCGGAAAGGTCGGAAGCGGCCATCCGACTCTTCCGACTCTTTCCGCCCCTTCCGACCCTTCCGGAGTGGCACAAGAGTTCCAATCCTTTGACACCGTCCGAGTACTTGACACCAATGGACGGAGGATTGGAATGCGGCGGATATTGGGACACGGAGCCATAGCTCTCGCGGTGATCGGAGGCTGCACGCCGACCGAGCCGTCCTCTCCGCTGCCGGTAGGCGCCGTCGCTTTTGCCCCCCCGTCCGGCTACACCGTGTGGTTCGATCGCACCGAGGGTTGTGCCGGGCTGTCCGGTCACATGGAAACGATCCAATGGTATGTGGTTCCTGAAGTTGAGACCTTCATGACCGACCAGGGCGAGAAGGTGGGAATGTGGGCCCGGCGGGGCGACCAGGAGGTCATCATCATCGCCGGGAACTACGTCAACCACGAGATGGTGGTGCGCCACGAGATGCTCCACAGCCTCCTCGGCCAGCGCGGTCACCCGGTCGAATACTTCGAGCAGAAGTGCCAGCTGACGTGGGAAACGTGGGCCGTAGCTGAGTAGCCCGTCCAACACCTGTTGGGGCCGTACCACAGGACGGACAGGGTCGAAGGCGGTCGAAGGCGGTCGAAGGCGGTCGAAGACAGTCGAAGGGGGTTCCAGGGCCATCCGGCCGTCGAAGCGTCCAAAGCGGGCTTCTTCGACCTTCTCGGAGGCCTTCGGCCCCCTTCGACCATTTCGACCGTGCGGTATCAGCCCCCCACCATTCGCCGGAACCGAACCACCGCCAGCCAGAGCCCCCCGATCGCCATCAGGTTGAGGACCAGGTATTCCCTCCAGTGATCGGCGAAGCTGGTTCCCTTCAGGAAGACCGATCGCACCACCACAAGGAAGTGCCGCACCGGGTTGGGGAGCGTGACCTGCTGGAAAAATTCCGGCATGCTCGACACCGGGAACATGAACCCCGAGAAGATCAGCGCGAAGAGGAGCACCAGGAAGCTCGACATGAAGGCCTCCTGCTGCGTGTTGGAGATGGTGGAGATCACCAGCCCGATCGCCAGACCCGCAATGATGTAGGGAATGGCCGCGGCCAGGAGCGCCAGCGGCATGCCCCGGAGCGGGATATCGAACCAGAAGATGGTCGCGGTGGAGACCAGCAGCAGCACGATCACACCCAGGAGCGCCACCGGAATGGTCTTCCCCAGCATGAGCTCCAGGGCGCTGACCGGACTCACCAGCAGCTGGTCCCAGGTGCCGATCTCGCGCTCGCGCACGACCGACAGCGCCGTGAGCAGCATCGTGATGAGCATCAGCAGGAGCCCCATCACGGCGGGCACGTTGTAAACCCGGCTCTCGAGCGTGGGGTTGTACCAGGCCCGGGCCTCGAGTGTGATACCGGGACGCGCGCCGGCTACGTCGGCCGCCGCCCGCTGGATGATCCGCAGCACGTAGCTCAGCGCGATGTTCCCGGTGTTGGAGTCGGTGCCGTCCACCAGCACCTGCACCGCCGCACCCCGGCCGGCCATGAGGTCCAAGCCGAACTGCGCCGGGATCTCCAGCGCCACCAGGGCCGTCCCGCGTGCCAGGGCCGCCTCGATGTCGGCCGGCCGCTCCGAGGTGCCCGCAATGGCGAAGTACCCCGAGGCGGTCAATCGCTCCACCAGCTCCCGCGAGGCCGCGCTCCGGTCGTGGTCCACTACGAACGTCGGGACCTGGCGCACGTCGGTCGACACCGCGTACCCGAACACTACCAGCTGTACCAGCGGCGCCAGGAAGATCATCCCCCGCATCCGGTTGTCCCGCAGGATCTGGCGGAGCTCTTTCCGCACCATCCGCATCACCCGCGCCCGGGAGAACTTCATCCCAGCTCCTTGCGGAACGCCCGCACCGCCAGCGTGAAGGCGATGGCCGCGTACAGCACCAGGCCCAGGGCCTGGGGCCAGAGCACGGCCAGCCCCACGTCCTTGAGGAAGATCCCGCGCGTCACCACGATGAAATACCGGGCCGGAATGACGTAGCTGACAGCCCGGAGCACCACCGGCATGTTGCCGATCGCGAAGATGAAGCCCGACAGCAGGAACGTCGGCAGGTAAGTCGCCATCAGCGCCAGCTGGGTGGCCAGGAGCTGCGACTTGAGCGCCGATGAGATGAACAGCCCGAACGACAGCATGCCGATGATGAAGACCAGCGCGATCGCCGTCAGCAGCAGCAGGTTGCCCCGGACCGGGACGTTGAACAGCACGATGCCCATCAGGGTCACCAGCGTCAGGTCGATCAGTCCGATCACCACATAAGGCAGGAGCTTCCCGGCAACCACCTCCACCCGCTTCACCGGCGTCGCGGCCAGCTGCTCCATCGTCCCCCGTTCCCACTCCCGGGCGATGGTGAGCGCCGTGAGCATGGCGGCGATGATGGCCATCACGACCGCCACCAGCCCCGGCACGATGGTCCGGGCGCTCTCCAGGGCCTCGTTATACCAGACCCGGGCCTCGGCCCGTATGGCCGGAACCACGCGGGTATTGAGCCTGGCCCGGTCCAGGCCCGCGATGATGGCATCGGCGTAGTTGATGGCGATGGTAGCCGTGTTCGCGTCGGAACCGTCCACCAACGCCTGGAGTACAGCGCCGCGGCCGCTGGCGAGGTCCCGCGAGTATGCGGGCGGAACGGAAAGGATCAGCCGCGCTTCTCCCCGGCGCAGCAGCCGGTCCGCGTCGGAGGAGTGCTCCAGGTGGCGCAGCAGCCGGAAGTACCCCGAGGCGGTGAAGGCCTCCACCAGCTCGCGGCTGGCGGGGCTCCGGTCCCGGTCGAGCACGGCAAACGGAATGTCGCGCACGTCGAGCGAGATGGCGGCGCCGAAGACCCCGGTCCGAAAGAGCGGGAGGGCGAAGGCCATGATCAGGCTGCGTACATCCCGCCGGAGCTGGATGGCTTCCTTGCGCGCCACCGCCCCCAGCCGGCGCAGATTGATGGCGGCCAGAGGCCGCCGAACTCTGAACCCGGCACCCCTCATCCGACTGCCGCCCCGCCTTCGCGACGGATCAGCTCGGCAAAGACATCTTCCAGGCTCGGCTCGATCCGCTCGATGGCGGACCAGCGGATGCCGGCCCGGTTCAGTTGCCCCGAGATCTCCTGGCGGGCCTCCGCCTCCCGCTCGACCACCGCGTGGAGCACCCGGCCGAACATGGTCACGTCCCGGACGCCGGGCAGATCCCGGAGCAGCGGAACCGCGGCCGGCGCGTCCGAGGTGGCCACGGCGAGAATTGGATCGCCCATTGCCTGGCGAAGCGCTGCGGGCGTGTCGAGCGCGATGAGCCGGCCCCGGTTCATCAGCGCCAGCCGGTCGCACTGCCCCGCCTCGTCCATGTAGTGGGTGCTGACCAGGACCGTGGTGCCGCGTGCGGCGAACTCGTGGATCAGCTTCCAGAAGTTGGCCCGGGAGATCGGGTCCACGCCCGAGGTCGGCTCGTCCAGGAACAGGATGGAGGGCTCGTGGATCAGGGCGCAGCCTAACGCCAGCCGCTGCTTGAGACCGAGCGGCAGCGTTCCGGTCAACTGGTGGCGGGCATCGGTGAGCCCTGCGTTGCCAAGCACCCAGTCGCGCCGCGCCCGCCAGCGATCTCCAGTCACCTCGTAGAGCCCGCCGAAGAACTCGATGTTCTCTTCCACCGTCAGGTCGGGGTAGAGCGAGAACAGCTGCGACATGTATCCGATGTGCCGCTTGACCTCCCGCGGCTGCCGCGCGACGTCCAGGCCGGCCACGAGGGCCTGGCCGCTGGTGGGCGACAGCAGCCCGGTCAGCATCCGGATGGTGGTGGTCTTGCCCGCTCCGTTCGGCCCCAGGAAGCCGAAGATCTCGCCCCGGCGGACCTGGAAGCTGACCCGGTCGACCGCGGTGAAGGCGCCAAAGCGCCGGGTGAGCCCCTGTGCCACGATCGCGTCAGCCATGCACCTGCTCGGTTACCCGTGCCACGAATGCCTGCTCCAGGCTTCCGGCACCGGCCTGGAGTGCTGCCGGGACGTCGAGCCCGAGGACCCGGCCCTGGTGCAGCAGCAGGACCCGGTCGCAGCGTTCGGCCTCATCCAGGTAGGCCGTGCTGGCGATGACGGTGGTGCCGCTGTGCACCAGGTCGTGCACGATCAGCCAGAGGTCGCGGCGGGAGATGGGATCGACCCCGAAAGTGGGTTCGTCCAGCAACAGCAGCGCCGGCCGGTGAATCAGGGCACAGCAGAGGCCCAGCTTCTGTTTCATGCCGCCCGACAACGCGCCGGCCAGCCGGTTCTGGAACGGCCCCAGTCCGCTGAAGTTCCACAGCACCTCCAGCCGCTCCCGCCGCTCGGCCCGGGGCACCAGGAACAGGTCGGCGTAGAACATGATGTTCTCGAGCACCGTCAGGTCGGTGTAGAGCCCGAAGCGCTGGCTCATGTAGGCGAGATGATGCTTCACTCCTTCGGGATCCCGCGCCACGCTCATGCCGTCGATCGTGGCATCGCCCGAGCTGGGCCGGAGCACGCCGGCCAGCATCCGGAGCAGGGTGGTCTTCCCCGCACCGTCGGGTCCGACGATGCCGAACAGCTCTCCCCGGCCGACCTCGAAGGCGAGCTCTCGGACCGCTTCCAGCTCTCCGAAGCGGCGGGTCAGCCGGTCAGCCACGACGTGCGCGGTCACGGCCGAGCCAGGCGGACGTCGGCCGGAATGCCGGGCTTGAGATCGAGCGCCGTGTCGGCCACGACCCGGACTTTCACCCGATAGACCAGCTTCACCCGCTCTTCCTTCGTCTGGATGTTGCGGGGCGTGAACTCGGCTTCGTCGGCGATGAAGGTCACCTCGCCCTGATAGGCGCGATCGGGAAACGCATCGATCCGCACTTCCGCCGGCTGGCCCAGCCGGACCCGGCCGATCTGCTCTTCCCGCACGTAGATCCGGACCCAGCGGTCGTCGGGGTTGGACAGGGTGACCACCGCGGTTCCCGGGCCCACGATCTCGCCCGGTTCCCGGTGCCGGCGGGTGACGGTTCCCGCGAAGGGCGCGCGAATCTCGGCCTGGCTCAGCGTGGCATCCATCTGCTCGATGACGGCTTCGGCCTGCGCCACCGCGGCGCGCTGGGCCGAGATCTGTTCCGGCCGCGCACCTCCCTCGAACAGTTGCAGCTGCTGTTGCAGCCGGTCCCGTTCCGCCTGCGCGAGCGCATGGATGCTCTGCTGGTTGTCCATGGCCTGGCGGCTCACCGCACCGCCCTCGAACAGATTGCGGGTCCGCTCCAGGTCGCGCTCGGCATCCCGCAGCCGCTGTTCCGCCGCCCGCAGCGCGGCCCGGGCCTGTTCCACTTCCTCCCGCCGGAAACCGCGCTCCAGTTCACGGAGGCGGGCCCGTTGCGCGTCGAGCTGGGCCCGGGCACCATCCCGGCGGGCCCGGAGTTCGCGACGATCGAGCGCGGCCAGGGGCTGATCCGCGGTTACCCGATCTCCCTCGCGCACCAGGATGGAGTCGATCCGGCCCCCCGCCTGGAATCCCAGGTCCGCTTCGGTTGCTTCGATGGTCCCCGAAGCTTCGATCGCGTCGTCCGCGCCGTTGCCACAGGCCGCGAACGCGGGAAGCGCGACCGCCGTCATCACCTGCCACAGATACCGGTTCATTCCTCGGGGCTCCTAACGTTCAGTCGTCACGAAAGCCAGGGCGACGGCGGGCGTGAGGCTTCCACTCAGCCGCGCCAGTTCCACCCGGGCGGCGATCCACCCGGTGCGGGCCTGGGCCACCGCCGCCTGGGCCTCGGCCAGATCGGCCGCGGCCCGGAGAAAATCGGTCTGGGTGCCGGCGCCTTGTTCCAGCGCCAGCGCTTCCACCCGCTGGGCCTCGGTGAGATGGCCGACCGCCGCTGCCAGCGCCTCCATGCGCCGGCTGCTCTCGGTCAGCGCGGCGATGGCCTGATCCACCCGGTTGCTCAGTGCGAGCTCGAGATCGCGCAGGGTGGCCTCGGCTTCAGCCGCCGCCGCGCGGGCGCGATCGACGCTGGCCCCACGGGCTCCGCCGGTAAACACCGGCCAGGCCAGCCGCAGGCCGGATTGCCACTCGGTGCTGTAGTCACCGCTCCCGGATCCGTAGGTCACCAGCCGGCTGTCGAGCCGGAGCGAGGGAAACCGGGTTGCACCCGCGGTCCGGATTGCTGCGCGCGCGGCCGTCACCCGCGCCGCGGCCGTCTGGAGCTCCGGGCTCCGGGCCCGGGCGAGGGTCAGCAGCGAGTCCCGCGACAGCGCCGCCCCGGCCGCGGGACGCACCGGCAGCAGCCGGGCCGCCCGGGTCTGCTCCAGCGGGGTGCCTAACAGCCGCGCGAGGGCCGCCTCCGCGACTTCAGCCCGGGCCAGGGCCGAGGCGCGCGAGGCTTCCGCCGACGCAACCGCGGCATTGACCCGCAGCTGTTCCAGGGGAGCGGCCCGGCCTTCCCGGAGGAAACGGCCGACCCGGGTGGATTCGGACTGGAGTGCCTCCCGCCGTCGCTCCTCTGCCGCCACCGCTTCGGCGGCGGCCAGAACTTCCGCGTAGCTCCGGACCGCGGCGGCAATCAGCAACTGGGTCGCGCTCTCGGTCTGGGCCTCGGCCGCGGTCTCGAGCGCCCGGGCCTGCGCTACCCGCCCGCTCCGGCCGCCGCCGTCGTACAGCGTCCAGCCCAGGCCCAGGCTGCCCTGCACCAGGGTGCGGTCGAACTGGGGCAGGTTCCCCGGGTTCAGACCGTGGATGGGCGCCACCACCATCGGTTCCTCGTGGCGGAACAGGCTGCCGTCAGCCGCGAGCTGGGGATACCACTGGGCCCGCGCTTCCCGGACCGCGCCGGAAGCGCCGGCGAGCGACTGCCGCGCCGCCTCGAGTGAAGGCGCCCGCTCCACCGCCAGGCGGATCGCGGTTTCGATCGAGAGCCGGCCGGTATCCTGGGCCGGCAGCGTCACCGTCAGCAGCGCCACGAGGGCAAGGGGCATCTATTCCTCCGCTTCCCGCGGAGCCACTCCGCGGCGAATGAACTGGATCGCGTTGTCGAGCAGGACCGTCTGCACGGCGAGGTTGTCGAGATCGATCCCCGGGCCGCGCCGGAGAATGGGCCGGATCACGTTGAGCATGAGCGGTTGGGACATGACGGCCAGCGCGAGCAGGCGGGGATCGCCGGGGCGGATCTGTCCGCCCGCCTGGCCCTCCGCCACCACCGACGCCACGATCCCCATCCCTTTCCGGAGCATCTCCGCCGCCGGCTCGGGGAAGCTGGTGTCGAGCAGAAGAACCTGGAGGATCAGCCGCCGGAACCGGGGTTGGCTGCTGAGGAAGTTGAAGTGGGCCCGGATGATGGTCTCGAGCCGCTCCAACGGGGTCCCGGGACTGGCCGCAGCCGCCTCCACGGCGGCCAGCAGGCCGGTCTGGGCCCGAAGCATGACGGCGGTGAACAGCTCTGCCTTCGAGCCGAAGTGGTAGGTGATCGCCCCCAGGTTGGCCCCGGCCCGCCGGGTGATCTCCCGGACCGACGCTCCTTCGAAGCCACGCTCCGCGAACACCGCTTCGGCGGCATCCAGCAGCGCGGCGGGCGTCCCTTCCGGTTTATTCATACGTTTGTATGATAACCCGAAAGGCCGAAGACGCAAGGCTCTTAGCCGCTAGCCGTTAGCCGTTAGCCGTTAGCGTCCCGGGAATAGCACGGAGGAGATCGTACCGAAGGAATCCGGATTCAGAGACCCTTCTCCACTCTGCACTCTGCATTCGTGTTCGCCCTACTTCCTTGGAGGAAACGCGCGCCCCCCCATCTTCTCCACTCCCCCCATGTGATCCGCCATCATCCACCAGTGCTCCAGCTCGATAACCTGTTCGGTCGGATGCTGGAACACGTCGAGCGCCGCATAGATCGCCGGGCGCTTCTGGTCCCGCGGCACCCGGTCCGAGAGCAGGATGTCGGAGATGATGTCGTGCAGCATGTGCAGGTTGTCGAAGATGAGCGCCGCCCGCAGGTGCCGCCGGGAGAACTCCGGTGCAACCGCGGAAGTCATCGGCATCACCGACGGCAGATTGGCCGGCGGGTCCTTGAGCATCGCCCAGAATCGGTCCACGGTTTCCCGCACGCCCGCGCGTTTCCCCTCCGGGGAT
>DASTEX010000408.1:0-3747 GCA_035709185.1 Gemmatimonadales bacterium | reverse complement strand
GACCACGTACGGCTCGGCCCGATAGGTGGACACGTCCTCCGCTGTAGCGCCGTGGTACACCGGGTTGATCATGCGCAGGATCGCCCAGGCCCGTTCAGCGTCGCCCAGGCGGGCGAAGGCCATCGCCACCCAGATCGCGGCGTGGGTGTACTGCCCGCCATTCTCCCGCACGCCCGGCAGATAGCCTTTGATGTAGCCCGGCTCCAGGGCCGACCGGTCAAAGGGAGGATCCAGGAGCTGCACCAGCCCGGCATCTTGGCGCACCAGCCGGCGGTCCACTGCTTCCATGGCCAGTCGGGAGCGGCTCGGCTCTCCGGCGCCGGAGAGGACCGACCAGCTCTGCGAGATCGAATCGATCTGGCACTCCTCGCCGCCCGCCGTCCCGAGTGGCGTGCCGTCGTCGAACCACGCCCGGCGATACCAGGCGCCGTCCCAGCCATGCCGCTCGAGGTTTTCGCGAAGGAGCGCCGCCTGGGTGCCGCACCAGGTGACGGTGTCCTCGTCCCGGCGAAGCCGCGCGATTCCTTCCCACTCCATCAGCACGTAATAAACGAAGAACCCGAGCCAGACGCTCTCGCCCTTGCCGCCGGCGCCGACCAGGTTCATGCCGTCGTTCCAGTCGCCGGTGCCCATGAGCGGTAAACCATGCTCGCCCAATCGGAGGCCCAGCCGGAGCGCGCGGAGACAGTGCTCGTAGAGGCTCGCCGTCTCGCCCGCAACGATCGGCATGTCGTAGTACGAGTCCTCTGCGGCCAGCACGGGGCGGCCCTGCAGGAACGGCGCCGACTCGTCCAGCACGCCGACATCCCCCGTCATCTTGACGTAACGGGCGGATGCCAGGGGCAGCCAGAGAAAATCGTCGGAGCAGCGGGTTCTCACGCCCCGCCCGGATGGCGGATGCCACCAGTGCTGCACGTCCCCCTCGACGAACTGGCGTCCCGCCGCGCGAACCAGATGTTGCCTCGTCAGCTGCGGCTCGGCGTGCAGCAAGGCCATGACGTCCTGGAGCTGATCGCGGAAGCCGAACGCGCCGCCCGACTGATAGTAGCCGGTGCGGGCCCAGAGCCGGCCGACCAGTGTCTGATAGGTAAGCCAGCCGTTGGTCAGCAGGTTGAGGCCCAGGTCGGACGTCTCGACCTGGACCGTGCCGAGCACCCGCTTCCAGTGCTCCCAGACGTGCTCCAGCGCGACCCGGCTCGCCGCCGTGCCGCGGAATCGCTGCACCAGGTTCCGGGCGTCGTCGGTATCACGGCCCAGCCCGAGCGTGAACACCACGTCGCGCTCCTCCCCGGGCGCAAGGGTGAACGGGACTTGCACCGCGCCACAGGGATCGAGCCCGGCACTGGTCCGGCCCGAGAGCCGGACCCGCCGAAGCGCCGCCGGGTTTTCGGCCGAACCGTTCCGGCCCAGGAACTCGGTGCGGTCGCCGGTCACCGATCCGGCACCCTCGGCGTACAGGAAGGCCGTGCGGGGGCCGGCATTGCCGTTGTAGCGGTTGCGGGCGAAGAGCGCCCCGGTGACCAGGTCGAGCTCCGTGATCACGTGCATGGCGGACTTCGCGGCCAGATCGCCCAGCACCCATTCGACGTAGGCCGTTGCGCTCAGGATGCGGGGACGGCCCGAGACGTTCCGCAGTTTGAGGACCGAGAACTTGACCGGCGCGTCCGTTGCCACGAAGACCCAGAGCTCGGACTCGATGCCATGCTCGGTGTGCTCGAACACGCTGTAGCCGAATCCGTGCCGGGTGACATAGGGAGTCGCGCCGCGCGCGGGGAGTGGGGTGGGGGACCAGAATTGTCCCGTCTCCTCGTCGCGGATGTAGATCGCTTCTCCGCTCTGGTCGCGGACCGGGTCGTCGTACCAGGGTGTGAGCCGGAGCTCGTGGGCGTTCTCGCTCCAGGAGTACGCCGCCCCGCTCTCCGAGATCACCGTCCCGAAGTTCGGGTTGGCCAGGACGTTCGACCAGGGTACCGGGGTGGTCCGGTTCCGGGAGGTCGTGATGATGTACTCGCGTCCGTCGGGTGTGAAACCGCCCAGCCCGTTGAAGAACACCAGCTCCCGTTCGGGCTCGGGCTGGAGCACCGGCAGCTCGGTGTGGAACTCCCGCCGCGGTACCAGTCGGGGCACCCGCGTATCCCGGGTGCGTCGCACCACGATCTGGCTGGCCAGCGTGCCCCGGCGATCGCTCAGAATCACGCTCGCCACCGATTGCAGCAGGATCCCGTCTTCGTTGGAGATCTGGTCGGCCGGCCGGACGAAGATCCCGCCCGACCAGTCGGTCACGTTGACCTGGGTTCCGGCCGCGATCAGGCCCATGATCTGGTCGTGCAGGACCTGCCGGTACCCCGAGAAATCCTCGTTCCAGATCACCAGGTCGACAGCGAGCCCCTTGAGTCGCCAGTAGGCGTGGGCCTGGACCAGCTGCCGCACCAGGGCGATGTGGGCGGTGTCGCCGATCCGCAGCAGCACGATCGGGAGGTCACCCGAAATGGCGTACGACCAGAGGCCCGACTGGCCCCGGCGATTGGTCGCCAGCACGGTGGAGTCGGCCCGCAACCCTTCGTTGGCGAAGAGCACGGAACCGGCGAGGCGGGCATAGAGCTGGGCGTCCACTTCGGTGATGCTGAGCTGGCGCAGGACCACCTGGCTGTGGGTCCAGGCCAGATCGAAGACCCGGTCCGCCAGCCGTCGGTCCTGATACTTCTCCACCAGCGCCAGGCACTGCTCGCGGGAGTCGGCGATGCCGGTCACGATATTGACCGTAGCGGTGGCATCGGCCTCGAGGGTGATCCGGATCCGGATTGCCACGACGGGATCGAGCACCGGCCCGGCGGTCCCGGAGAGCGGGCCCGGACGGTCCATCGCCGCGGGGGAGACGAGACTCCTGCCTCGCCCGATGAACCGCATCCGGTCGGTCTCGTACGACACCGCCTCGGTGGTGGCCCCGTGCGCCCGGACCAGGTGACACATCCAGACCTCCGGTTCGTGCCGCGAGCGGGGCCGGCGGGTGCCCAGAATCGCCTGGCGATCCCCGATCAGTTCGGTCTGGACGAAGAGGTTGCTGAAGGAAGTGTGGAGCGCGTCTGCCGGCGGCGGGGCCAGCACCACCTCCGCATAACTGGTGATTTCCAGTGTTCGACGTGTGCGGCTGCGATTGCTGAGCGTCACCCGCCGGACCTCGACGTCGTCCTCGGGCGACACCGCGATCTCGGTGTGGGCCTCGATCCCCTCCTGGACCGTGCGGAACTCCGCCTTCGACTCCGAGAGAATGGCCTCGTACCGGTCGGAGGTCGTGAGCACGGGATGATGGGCCACGGACCAGAAGGCGCCGCTCCGCGCGTCCTGCAGGTAGCAGAACGTGCCCCAATTATCGCGGGTCGGGTCCGCCCGCCACCGAGTGACGGCCAGGCCTTTCCAGCGGCTGTATCCGCCGCCGGCGCTGGTGATCATTACGTGATAGCGGCTGTTGGAGAGCAGCTGCACTTCCGGCACCGCCGTGTCCGGCGTGCTCACTATCCGCACTGCTGCGGCGGGTTCCACCGGGCTCGGCCCCGCCTCGGCCAGCTCCGCCGGATGGGGATAGACGGCCGCGGCCCTCGGCACCCGTTCCTGGAGCAGCAGTGTGGTGGCCCGGATCGAGGCGTCCAACTGGAACCGGCGCTCCATCGGCCGATCCAGCAGGACCTGGTCCAGCGCCAGCAGCGACATGCCCTGATGGTGGGCCATGAACGAACGCACCACGGCAAA
>DASTEX010000407.1:0-2508 GCA_035709185.1 Gemmatimonadales bacterium | reverse complement strand
GAAGAAGATGTCGTGCACGCTCACGCTGCAGCGCTCATCCAGGGTGGCGGCCATCGCCTGTCCCCGTCCCGCGGTCCCGATCCGCACCAGGAACCGGCGTCCTCCGCCGGCGTTATCCAGCTGCTTCGAGGTGGCGTCGAGCACCCAGGGTGCCTCGGGGTTGTCGAACGCCAGCACCTCGAAGTCCACCTCCCTATCGCCCCGCAACCGGCCGCGCGAGCGGATGCCGGGCAGCGTGACGCGCTTCCCATCGAGGAGAACCGGAAATGCCTCGGCGGCGTTGCCGATCCGCTCCAGCGTGCCCCGGAACGGCACCGCCGAGATGCTCGGCAGCAGCAGCACGACGTCGGACCGGCCGGTTTCCTTGAGCTGCTTCAACACTGCGCCCGACAGCATGGACTGAGTAGTGCCGCGGAACTGACGCGGGTCGCTGGTGGAGGAGTAGAAGTAGAACGACCGGGCCAGCCGCCGTTCGCGGGTGGAGAGGGGCCGTTCCACCGACCGCCATTTCCGTTCGGTTCCGCGATTCCAGGCCACCTGAATGACGGCCTCACCGCTGTCGGCCTGCAACACCGTGAGCACGGTCTCGTAATCCGGCTCGCCCGCGAGCGAGCTGGCCCAGGTGAGCTGGAGCTGCGGAGCGAACGGCACCCTGGGCGACTGGGCGGCCGCGCCGCCGGAGATCAGGACGGCGCCGAAGCAGCCCAGCAGCGCGCGACAACTCATCCCGCCTCCCCGGCTCAGTCTTTCCCGGCGCCGGGAAGCGGCAGGCATCCCGGGTTGCACGCCTTGACCTTCAGCGTGGTACGAACCCGGGCCGTCTTCTCGACGTTGGTGGTGTCCCGGCTGAAGGTCGCCTCCGCTGTCATGGTCTTGCCCGAGGTGACGATCCGGAGCACCGGCCGCCGTCGCACCACCCGCTCGATGATCGGGTGGGCCTTCTGGAGCCCGATTTTGGCGTTGATGACCTCGGGCAACATTCCCCCGAGCGGCATGATGACCCAGGTCGAGACGCCGGTCACGGTGGGCCCGAAGTCGTGATCGGCCGGCAGCACGGTGAGCATGATGGAATCGCCCGCCATGATGCCCTTCACCGGAATCCGGAACGAATGCGGCAGCACACCCCGGCTGGCCTGCCCCAGCTCATCCCAGTATCTCCCTCCGGGCGGCGCCGTGATCCGGTGGAACAGCACCGCGCCGGGCACCAGCCGCGCGATTGGCTTGGGATTGTCGCGGATCTCGAACTGGCCGTTCCCTTCGAAGTACCCCTGGAGCGCTACCGGCTTTCCGGCCGGCACGTTCTTGGGGTAGAGCAGCATCAGCTTGCCGTCGAGCGTGACGGTGTAGTCAAAGAACGGTTCGCCCTGCCGGGTGAACGACTCCCCCAGGAAGACTCCCTGGATGGGGCCTTCCCACTTCTCGCAGAACTGGCCGAAATAGTCCTGGACGAACCACTGGGCGGTGTCGAGCAGCAAGCCGGGAATGGCGGACACGATGCCGGCGGGCCCTTCCAGCGCGGCGGCTCCAATCTTCATGGTTTCGACCAGGGCGAAGCGCTCGGCACTGGTGAGTGCTTCCGCCCCGCTGGCCCGCGCCACCAGGCCGCCCGGGATCTTGTCGGTCCAGAAACCCCGGGTGAAGTCGAACGGCGCCTTGAGGTAGTTCAGGGCTTCGGAGGTAAACGTCAGCATCTCGTTGTAGCGGTCGAGATCGCTGCAACCCTGGGTGGCGGCGGCGGTGGGCTTCGCCAGCTTCTCCAGCTTGGCCAGCGCCAGGTCGGCGTCGGCTTCCCAGTCTTCCAGTTCGGCCTCGTAGTCCACCCACTCGGGGATCGGCTTGGCAATCTTGGCCCGGGCGGCGAACACCTTGGTCATCTGCTGCCGGAACACGGTCACCTGCTGGGGCAGTCGGGCCAGCTCTTCGTCCACCTGGTCCAGCTTCTCTTCTACCTCGTTCTTTGCCGGGGACGCGGGCATGGCCGCAACCGCCTGCTGCACCCGATCCACCACCTGGGAGCTCAACAGCACCAGCGAGTCCGCCTTGCGAGCCGCTTGCTCGACCACCACCCCGGGCGCCACGATCGTGAAGGCCGTGGTGGCCTTGCCCTTCCCATCGGGGGCGATCGCCTCGACCTGGTAGGTCCCCGGACCCCCGGTCGCTCCGAACTTTGCCTGATAGTCGCCCTTGGATCCCGGTTTGGTTTTCAGGGTAACGGCCGGCTTGCCCGGAGGGCGCACGACGATGGTGACCTGGCTGGAACTCCCGGTCAGACCGGTGCTGCCTGCGAGTCGCACCGAATCACCGGCCGTGAGCCTGGCGGGCACGGCGGACACGGTGATGCCCAGGTTGCCTTTGACGGGACCTTCCTGCGCGCTGAGACGGGCGGGAGGGCAAAGCCAGCTGGAAAGGAACAGCAGGGCGGCAACGCCAGCATGATTGGCGAGCGGCATCGATCCCCCCTGAGCGCTCGTGTTGATGCGGGTGGTTCTCCAACAATACTGCGCCGGC
>DASTEX010000406.1:0-2058 GCA_035709185.1 Gemmatimonadales bacterium | reverse complement strand
CCTCACACCAGGGGATTTTCCATGATTCGGAAGGCGATTCCGGCGATCGTGCTGATCGCAGCCGGCTGTGGCAGTGGCGACCGGCCCGCGCCCGCTGCGGCGCCCCCTGCGCCTCAGCCGTCAGACGCCGGCGCACCCTCTCCGGCACCCGGTGCGCCCGGCGTCGTAGTGCGGGGGGTCGCGATCTTTTCGCCCACCATGACCTTCCGGCCCTGTTTCGGTCCCATCGTCTCCCTGCTGGACAGCACCTCCAATCGCCTCAGAGGCCTGATCGGTCTGGTGGGCTCCAGTGAGCCGCAGGGGGTATTCGTCATCGGAATCGGGGAGACCACCCCCCGGAACGAGATGATCCTGCGGGAGGTGGATTATGCGGTCCGCCCGGCCCCGGGAGAAGGTTGCGAGCGTCCGGAGCAGGAGTACAGCATCGGGGTGCGCGGAGTGGACTCCACCTGGCAGGTGACGATTGGCCCGGCGGCGATCGAGTATCGCGATGCCGCGGGCTCCGAACGCATCCGGTTCCCCGCGACCGCCCCCGCCGAGACGGGCGAAACCTCGACCTACACCAGCACCACCGACTTCGGGGCCTCCCACACCATCCGGATCGTGCTGACTCCCGGCTCGTGCCGGGACACCGGGAGCGGAGCCTGGTCGCCGTTCCAGGCGGCGGTCACCGTCGATGGAAAGACGCTCCAGGGGTGTGCCTGGAGGGGCAGCCAGCGCTGAGGCCAGCTCGAGACGAGCAGCGGGCCCGGGATACCAATCCCGGGCCCGCTTTGCATCAGGACGGGGGAGATCAGTAGACGATCTGGACCCAGCCCTTCTTGGTGAGGGGAACACCCCGGCCGGCGGACGCCAGCACGGCGGCCACGGCGCAGGAGGAATAGGTGATGATGGGGGCACCCGCGATGGCGATGAGGTCGTCCACGTCGATGGTATTGGCGGAGAAGATTCCACCGTAGATCCGGCTGCTGGCTCCGCCGGCGCCGTGGAAGTCGATGTTTCCGGTCGCCAGCACGATGCCGTCGAAGATGAAGGTGCCCTGGATCCGGAGATCGCCCTGGACAACCATGATCCCCTGACCCCGGCCGTTATTGATCGTGGTATTCCCGGTGAAGAGCGTCACCGGCATGAAGTTCCGGCATTGCGGCACCAGTGGGCCGTAGGCCGGGTCCCCGGGCTCGCCCCAGTTATTCATGTCGGACCGGTTGCAGACGCTGGCTCCGGTCAGCGAAGGAGTCATCCCGTTGTAGGTGCCGCCGGCCACGGTCCGGGTTACCGAGGGAACCAGCGCGTCGTAAATGTCCTGGAAGTTCTGCGAGGTCACCGAGGGATCGTTGGCCACCCAGGGATCGGTCGGGCTGGCCTCGCCCAGGATCTCGCCGCCGCCGTTGGTCTGGACCGCGCCCGAGGCCCGAACGCCCGGCACATCGTCCACGGGTCCGGTGCATTCCGCGGACCAGCCGGACGGATTGCTGTCGAAGCCGCTGACTTTGGAGGTGCCGCCGACCCGGACATCACCCATGCCTTCCACCGCGGCATCCACCTCCACGTCGGGCTCGTGAATGCGGGCCAGCATGCCCAGCTCCCGGCTCGCCAGGATGTTGCCGCCGGCCGAGAGGCGCTCACCGGTGCTGTGGACGAAAGCCATGACCCCGCCCAGCCGGAGCACCCGATAGGTTCGCCGGTTCACGAATCCGCTTCCCCCGCTGGACGACGTGGTGGGACCGAAGGCGCTATCCCCCGCCACCAGCGCGTTCCAGCTGGGGCTCCAGTTTTCGAAGGCGTCGGCCAGGCCGGTCTCTGCCTGCTCCATCGCCTGACTGGTGGCCATCGCACTCCGGCCGCCGCCCATCTCGAGCTGGCCGGCGAAAGCGGTGCCGGCCACCAGGGCGCCGATCACCACGATGGCGAAGAGGGCGATGGCCAGGGCCATGCCCCGTTCGTCGCGGGTGAGCGCAAGTCGGGCTTTCGTTTCCATCCGCATAGTCTCTCCTGAGTCCGGCTTCAGCGTCCGTTACGAAGCTGGACGCGCACGATCATCGAGTCCTGAAGCAGCTG
>DASTEX010000405.1:0-6484 GCA_035709185.1 Gemmatimonadales bacterium | reverse complement strand
CAGGTGGTGATGGTCCTGAGCGCGGGCAACGACGGGCCCGGGATCTCGACGCTCGGCTTTCCCGCGTCGGCCCGGCGGGGCATCACGGTGGGTGCAACCTATCCCGGTGCCTTTCTCCCGCCCGGTCCCGATGGTCGCCGGCGCCCGGACCTGGTGGCGTTCTTCAGTGCGCGGGGCGGCGAGCTGGCCCAGCCCGACCTGGTAGCGCCCGGGGTCGCGTACTCCAGCGTGCCCCGCTTCGATACCGGCGAAGAGATCAAGAACGGAACCAGCATGGCGGCCCCGCACGTCTCGGGGTTGGCGGCGCGGCTGCTCTCCGGACTGGTCGGCACGCCACGCACGGTCGACGCTGCCCGCCTGCGCCGGATCCTGATGGCCGCGAGTACGCCGCTGGCGGGGTACAGCTGGATCGATCAGGGCGCCGGGGTTCCCGACCTGGCCCAGGCGTGGCGGCTGCTGGTCCGCGACCATCCGATCGTCCCGGCATCGGTCCGGGCCGAGCAAGGTCTGACTGCGGCCGTCTACCCTGATGGCCTGCGGGATTCAGTGGGCCGCTTCGTCGTGACCGCGCCAGGCCGGAACACCTTCCGGCTGGTCAGTGATGTGCCGTGGATCGCATCGCCGGGACTGATCGAAGTGCAGGACAGCAGTACCGTACGCCTGCGGTACCACACCCAGCAGTTGCGCGATCCCGGCATCTACACCGGGACGGTGCAGGGTTGGGGCGCTGACAGCGCGCTCGGTCCGGCCTTCCGCCTGGTGAGCACCGTGGTCATCCCCCGGCCGGTGCCGGCCGATCGGGAGCGGGTGCCGGCGCGCGTAGCGACCGGCCAGGTCAAGCGGATACCGATTCGGGCCGACAGCGGCCGCGGCCTGCGCCTCACCATCGGTGATCCCCGGGGTGCGCCGCTGCTTGCCTTCCTCTTCGAGCCCGGCGGAATGCCCTGGCGGGGCGGAGGCGCCGCTGCCGCGGGTGCGGAGGATTCGGCCGCGGTCTTCGAGCTGGATGCCCGGGACGTCCGCGGTGGGGTCTACGAACTGGTCGTCATGGCCGGGCCGGCCGTGGCGGTCGACGCCACAGTGGAAATCGATCCCGCTCCGGTCCGGCTTGCGGTGGAACGCAGGGGGCAGGTCGTATCGGTGCGTTCGACCGCACTGCGCCAGGCGCCGGTCACACTGAGCGGCGAAATCGTCGGCGCCGAGCGGGGAGTGGTGACCTCGGGCCGCGGTTCGGCCGACCATCGGGTGAGTTTCCGGCTGCCCGCCTGGGCCCGCCACGCGGTGATCGAGCTGGAGCTCGAACGCGATCAGTGGCCCTGGTTCACCGACTTCGGGCTCACCCTGCTCGACGCCGGCGGGCGGCAGATCGCCACGTCGCCCATGAACTACGCGATCGGCCGGCTGGAGACCGATCTTCCCGAGGGAAGCGACCGGATGGCGGAGATCGTGCTCAGCCCCGGCTTCGCCGACCCCGGCGCCAACCATCTCTGGAGCGGACGCCTGGCCATTCGACTCTACGCCGATGAACCCGTTCCGTTAGGCGACGAGCTGGGGGAACAGTTCACCCTGCCACAGCTTCCCTTTGCGTTAGGCGACGGGTTCTTCCCGCTGGCCCACCTGCTGGTTCGCTCGGGGGACCGGGTCTGGATTCGCGAGACCGGTCTTCCCGAAGCGCCCGGCCCCCTGATGCGATGAACCGGCCCCGGACAGTGCGCGTCGCTGCCGGACAGGGCTTCTGGGGCGACTGGCTCGAAGCGCCGGTGCGCCAGGTCAAGGGCGGCCGGATCGATTACCTGATGATGGACTACCTGGCCGAAGTCACCATGTCCATCATGCAGAAACAGCGGGCCCGGAATCCGGAAGCAGGCTACGCCCGCGATTTCATCCCGCTGATGGAACGAATCCTCCCCGACGTGGTGAGCCGGAAGATCCGGGTGGTGACCAATGCCGGCGGGGTGAATCCCCGGGGCTGCGCCGAAGCGGTGCTGGCCGTGGCCCGGAAGCTCGGACTCGGCGGGAAGGTCCGCGTCGGCCTGGTGGTGGGCGACGATATTCTTGACCGGCTGGACGAGCTGATCGGGAAGGGGCATGCGCTGGCCGACCTCGACACCGGCCGCCCCCTTTCCGACGTGCGCTCCAATGTGCTCTCGGCGAACGCCTATCTGGGCATGGCGCCGGTGGTGGAGGCGCTCCAGCAGGGAGCCAACGTCATCGTCACCGGCCGGGTCACCGATACCGGGCTCACCCTGGGACCGCTGGTCCACGAGTTCGGCTGGGCCGCGGACGACTGGGACCGGCTGGCGGCGGGAACCATTGCGGGCCACATCATCGAATGCGGCGCGCAGTGCTCCGGCGGCAACCTGCTCAAGAACTGGCGGTCAGTCAAAGGGCTGGAGAATCCCGGTTTCCCGCTGGTCGAAGCGGCGCCGGATGGCACGTTCGTCGTCACCAAGCATCCCAACACCGGAGGCGTGGTGAATGTGGCCTCGGTCTCGGAGCAGCTGGTGTATGAGATGGGCGATCCCAGCAATTACATCACGCCCGACTGCGTCGCCGATTTCACCAGCATCCGGCTGGAGCAGGCCGGCCGCGACCGCGTGCGCGTCAGCGGGATCACGGGCGGTCCGCGGACCAACCAGCTCAAGGTCTCCATCGCCTGGTTCTACGGCTACAAGGCGGTGGGAACCCTGGTGTATTCCTGGCCCGACGCGTACGAGAAGGCCCGCCGGGGCGACCAGGTGATCCGGGGCCGGCTCAAGGATCTGGGGCTCGAGTTCGAGACCATCCTCACCGAATACGTGGGCGTGGATGCCACCCACGGCAGGCTGGCTGGACCACCGTCGCCGGATCTGCCGGAAGTGCAGCTCCGCATCGGCGTTCGGGGGAAGGACAAGGCCGCGGTGGAGCGGTTCACCCGCGAGATCGCGCCGCTGGTGCTGACCGGACCGCCCAGTGTGACCGGGTTCGCCGGGGGCCGTCCCGACGTGCAGGAGATCGTGGCCTACTGGCCGGCGCTGATCGACCGGAACGAGATCGAGCCGCATGTCAGGGTGGAGGTGTTGGATGCCTAGGGGAAGGTCGAAGGCGGTCGGAGGCGGTCGAAGGCGGTCGAAGGTGGTGAGGTCGAAGACATCGAAACGGCCCGCCCGCCCGCCCGCCCGCCCGTCCGCCCGAGTTCAGCTCCGCTACCTGGCCCACGCCCGTTCCGGCGACAAGGGCGATACCGCCAACGTCGGCCTCATTGCCCTGGAGCCGGAGTACTATCCCATCCTGGTGAAGGAAGTCACCCGGGCCCGGGTGGCGCGGCATTTCCGGAGGATGGTATCCGGCGTGGAGCGGTTCGAGCTGCCCAATCTCAACGCGCTCAACTTCCTGCTGCACGGGGCGCTCGATGGCGGCGGGACCATCTCCCTCAAGACCGACGCGCAGGGGAAGGTCTATTCCACCGCGCTCCTGCGGATGGAAATCGAAGCTCCGGCTGCCATTGCCCGGCAGGCGCTCAAGGGCAAGCCATGACCGGTCGGGTTACCGTCCAGAGTGAGCGCGGCGTCAGCACCATCGTCCTCGACCGGCCCGACCACAAGAACGCCCTCACCAACGAGATGATCGGTCAGCTCACCGCGGGGCTCGATCAGGCTTCGCGGGACGAGGAGGCCCGCGTCGTGGTGCTGCGCGGGGCGGGGAAGGACTTCTGCACCGGGCTCGATCTGGACGAGTTCTATCGCTCGGCGGAGGCCACCGAGGCCGAGCATCGTCGCGAGGCGGACCAGATTGCCGGAGTGCTGCTCCGGCTGATGCAGCTTCGCCGGCCCACCGTCGCACTGGTGCAGGGCCGGGCTTTGGGAATCGGAGCTACCCTTGCAGCGGCCTGCGACCTGGTGGTCGCGTCGGATGGCTCCACCTTCGCGTTCCCCGAGGTGACCTACGGGTTCGTGCCGGCCTTTGCTGCCGCGATCCTCCCCCGGCTGATCGGCGAGCGGGCCGCCTTCGAGCTGCTGCTGACGGGGCGCACCCTCCGGGCGACCGAGGCCCGGGCCCTGGGGTTGGTTTCGCGGCTGGTGGCGGACGAGGGGTTCGACGCCGTGACCGCTTCGGTGATTCGCCACCTGGGCGCCGGGACGGTCGAGACCTTCGAGACGATGAAGCACACCTTCCGCGAGCTGGAAGGGAAGTCGCTGGAGGAAGCGCTGGCGATCGGCGCCGCGTGGAACGCCCGGGCTCGGGCCTCGGAAGCGTTCCGGGATGCGGCCCGCCAGTTCTTCTCCATGGCGTGAACCGGCTCAAGCAGGTCTTCGGGATCGCGGGCATGCTGGTGGCCCTGGCGGGCTTCGCGCTCCAGAGCCGCCCGCTGATCTGGGCCGCCATCGGATTGTTAGGCCTCTCCATCCTCCTCCGGCTGTTCATCAGAATCGCCCATCGTCACGCGGAATCGGAGCCCCGGGACGAGTAATCCCGGTACCAGGCGTGACCGGCGCGGGCGCGAGTTTGCAGTGTGCTCCTTGCCCCTGCCGTCGATCTGCCCGCCGCCCTGGCGGGCGCCCGCGCCCTGCTCGCGCGCTACTACGGATACCCGGACTTCCGGCCGTCCCAGCGAAGAGTCGTGGCCTCGGTCCTGGCCGGCCGCGACGTGCTGGGCGTGCTGCCCACCGGGGCGGGCAAATCGGTCTGCTTCCAGATCCCGGCGATGCAGCGCGACGGTCTCACGCTGGTCGTCTCGCCCCTCATCTCGCTGATGCAGGACCAGGTAGACGCAGCGCGCCGCCGCGGCATCCCGGCCGCGTTTCTCAACAGCACGCTGGAGCCCGCGAACCAGTCGGCGGTCCTGCGCGCGGTGGCAGACGGGACCTGCCGGCTGCTGTACGTTGCTCCGGAGCGACTGCCCCGGCTCACGGCCGATCTGCTGGAGCGGTGCCTCGGGCCCACGCTGATCGCTGTCGACGAGGCGCACTGCATTTCGGAATGGGGTCACGACTTCCGCCCGTCGTACCGGGCGCTGGGGCAGGCCCGCTCGGCCTTTGGGTGGCCCCAGGTAGTGGCGCTTACGGGCAGCGCCACGCCCGATGTCCGGCGGGACATCATGGACACGCTGCGCTTCGGGGTCCGGCGGCGCTTCGATCTGCATCTGGCCAGCTTCGACCGTCCCAACCTCCGGTTCGAGGTGGCGCGGGTGAAATCGGACCGCCTCCGGGTGGGAGTGCTGTGTGAGGAGTTGAGGCGGGAACCGGGATGCGCGATCGTGTACGCGTCTACCCGGAACACCACCGAGACCATCGCCCGGCTGCTCCAGTATCGCGGCATCCGTGCCGTCCCGTACCACGCGGGCTTGACCAAGGCCCGCCGGTCCGAAACTCTTGAGCGCTTCCTGGGGGGAGATGCCCGAGTGACGGTCGCCACCTGCGCCTTCGGCATGGGGATCGACAAGCCCGACGTGCGGCTGGTGCTGCACTGGAGCATGCCGCCCACGCCCGAGTCGTATTACCAGGAAGCGGGAAGGGCCGGGAGGGACGGGCAGCCGTCGCGCTGTCTGCTCCTGTATGCTCGGGGCGACCGCTCGCTGCACCAGCTGCAGATCGGCGTGACCTTCCCGCCCGAGAAGATGGTCGAGCGCGCCTGGCGCGATCCGGCGGCCTTCAAGCGGCTGCCATCCGGAGTTCGGGCTTCGGTCGAGCGGCTGCGCGGCGAGCTCAAGCCAGGTTGCGGACGGGTGGACTGGTCGGCCGTTCGCAATCGGAAGCAGTTGGCCCTGGAGCGGCTCAGAGCGGTCGATCGCTATGCCACCACGCGAGGTTGCCGCCGTGCGGTACTGTTAGGCTGGTTCGGGGAGGAGATCGGCCGCTGTGGCAATTGTGACCGTTGCAGACAGTGAGGAGTGAGGAGTGAGGAGTGAGGAGTGAGGAGTGAGGAGTGAGGAGTGAGGAGGCCGCGGAGCCTCCCGTCGTCTTTCGTGAGGTCTCTCTCAAGACAGTTGACAAGGCGTCGGCCATGCTCCAAGGTCCTTGTGCGTTGCTGCGTCGTCAGCGGGTATCAGCGAGGCTTCCATGTTTGGTGCTCTTGAGTACGCGCTCCTCGTCTTTCCTGCCTTCGCGAGTGTGCCGGCGCAGGACACACTGCCTCCCGCGGGAACGGTCGAGGGTCGGGTTATCTCGGGCAATGCTGTCCCGGTTGCTTCAGCCACTGTGGCGGTGGGTACGGATCGGCAGCTGCTGACTGATTCTTCGGGCGGGTTCCATTTTGCCGGCGTTGAACCAGGGCGCTATTCCATCACCGTGCGGGCGATCGGCTACGCCGCCCGGACCCTCACGGTCACTCTTGGAGAAAAGTCCGGATGGAGGGGGTCCATTTCCCTCGAGGCTCTGGTCCAGACCCTCCCGGAAATTGTGGCGGCCGGGAAGCCGTGGAAGCCGGCCGAGTACAATGCCACCAGCAAGTTCGATGATTTCTTCCGGCGACGGGCTCTCGGATCGGGCCGGTTCCTCGACCGTGA
>DASTEX010000404.1:0-5092 GCA_035709185.1 Gemmatimonadales bacterium | reverse complement strand
CCACTTGCTCGCCAGCAGGTGGTCCCCCGGCCGGAGCACCGCCAGGTGGGCCAGCGCGGTAGCGCCCATCCCGCTCGACACGAAGACGGCGTCCTCGGCCCCTTCCAGCAGGGCGTACTTGCGGGCCAGTTCCACCTGATTCGGGTTGTTCCCGTACCGGGTGTACATCACCTCTTCGTCGCTGCCAACCGGATTCACGAACGTGGTCGACTGGAACAGCGGGGCCACCAGCGGGGACCAGTCGGGCCGGGTGTGGAGCGGGCCGTGGACCACGATGGTGGAGCGGCCGGGAGTAAAGGGTGTCATTGCAGGGGGAGAGGGCTGAACCTGCCGTGAGCCGCGATGACCAATCGGCGGAGAGCGAGCGACTGGAGTGCCTCAGCGGCTCGCTCGACCGACCAGGCCAGCCGGCTGGCCAGCCGGTTGGCGTCGCCCGGGCCGCTTTCGAGTACTGCCCGGAAGGCCAGCCGCATTTCGGAAGAGGCGGCGCCCAGCACCAGCGGACCGCCGCCCAGGGGGACGCCGACGACGGCAAGCCCCTGCCGCTCCAGCACGTGATCGATGGCCTCGGCCTGGGCGTCGTTCAGGTGCCACAACACCAGGTACTGATCATCGGCGCTGTCGCGGAGCAGCTTGGCCACGATTTCGTCGGCGCAGCTGAAGTCGAGGAACCCGACCTCGCTGAAGTCGAGCCGCGTGGTCGGATGCCGGCCGGCCCGCATCACCTCGAGGATCCGCCCGCGAATGGCCGCGCCGGTCGGCCGCGTCACCAGATCGCGGACCGGCCTGCGGACGGTCTCCAGCAGGACTTCGTTGAGCCGAATGGTCCCTATCACAGCGAGGAATTCACCGTTTGCCGGTTCCGGTTTCCTGTTCGGGTATCACGATCTGCAGCTGGGACCCCGGGAAGAACGCCAGTCCTTCGGCCAGGGGCACGTCGTCGTCCCAGGACGGGACGATAGACAACCGGGCGGTACCGGAGCGAATCGAGATCTTTCCGCCCCACGCACCGAGAAATCGCTTGATCATCGCGAGGCCCTGGCCCCGACCGGGATCGCGGAACCGGCTCACGTTATGAATCAGCGCGGCTTCCAGGGCCGCGGCATCGCCCCAGCGGTCACCGTACTTCCGGGCTTCCGCGGCGTCGAGCGAGGCCCGAAACCCCACCCCCGCGTCGCTCACCGCGATGACCACCACCCGGCGGCCCAGCCGCTTGCGATAGTTGTACGCGTGCACCGCCACCCACCCACCGGTCCCGGCGTGCTCCACCACGTTCTGGCACGCCTCGGACAGGGACATTCCGAACCGGGGCGTGGCCCGGGCCTCGAGCTTGAGGTTTTCGGACAGCATGGTCGCGACCCGTTCTCCCAGGCCATTGACCAGTGTCACGACATCGTCCGCCGCCTTGATCGGCGTGATCGGAATAAGGACGTCAGAGCTTTCGTCAGCCGCCCGTCGCGGGTACTTCCCGATCAGTTCGAATAAACCCGCGGCGTGCCGGAAAAACCCGGCCTTGGCCCAGTAGGTACGGGTCTCGTCGTTCTCGGGGACCGCAAACCGGGGCGGCTCCGCTCCCAGCTCCTGCAGCGCCTGGCCCACCGTGAGCAGAGCGGTGAAGCCGAGGGGCGATGCCCACTTGGTGCCGCGGGCGTTGAACAGGAGCCGGTTGGAGGGAGGCCAGCCGCCCAAACCCTCGGCCAGGGTGTCGACCCCCCTATCGTCAAGATAAGAAGGAACGTCGATGACGTGCATTACACCCCCACCAGCTCGCCGCGGAGGTGGCCCGCGAGGCCGGTAGCCCCGCGGTAGGTCGCGTTCCTCGCGGCGGCGCGGGTGGCGGTTCGAACCGCGTCTTCCACCGGGTCGCCCGCCAGCAACCGGGCGCAGCAGGTGGCGCCGAACACATCACCGCAACCGGTCGGGTCGGTCGCGTCCACCGGGGGGGCGGGCACCAGGGCGGTGCGCACCGGACCTTCGCCGGGTCCGTCGAGCGCCTTGCGGGTGACGTACACCGCACCCCGGGCACCTAACGTCACGATCAGGGTCTCGGCACCCGCCCCCAGCACCGCGGCGGAGGCCAGCAGCGGCTCGTCGGAGAGCTGGCGCATTTCGGCTTCGTTCATCTGGATCACGTCGAAACAGCCGAACCAGCTGGATGCATCCGCCAGGGGCTGGAGCACCCGGACGCCGTCGATCCGCATGCCGAGGAACAGCGAATGGAGGTCGGCATAGATGGGGCCCCTGAAGCCCTGGCGCAGCGCGTGGGCCGTTCCCAGTGACAGCTCGAACCCGGAGATGAAGTTCAGATAGAGCGCATCGAGGTCCTGGATCAGGGGTCCGAGCTCGGGCCAGGTCCAGCCCGGTACCCCGCCGGACATCCGCTCGCAGCGGCGCTCCGCCGCCTGATAATAGAGGACAACCCGGTTATTGGGGGTGGGCACTTCGATGCAACGGGCGCCGGGTACCAGCCGCGTGAGGCTTCGGAGGAACTTCTGACTTTCGGCCGCCAGGTCGCTTCCGACCTTGATCAGGGGGACGATCTCCCAGCCGCCCGGAAGCGCGGCATCGAGGCCGGCCAGGGCGTAGGCAATACCTCCCCACTCCTCCACCGGCGCGGCCAGGGGCTCCCTTCCGTGAATCTCATCCCATACCAGTGAACCGAGCACGCCCACCCGAGGCACGCGGCGGGTCTCCCGGGCGCGAGATACGGTCGTCCTGACGCAGCTGAAGGAAACTCGCGGCGGCACCGTACACTCCGGCCGTGCCGGGGAGCTCGCCCGGAACGATCCGGCAGCCTTTCACCGCCGGCTTGAATGCCCGACGGTTCACTTCCTGCCGGAGGGGAAGGAAGAGACTGTCCCCCGCCTGGGTCACGCCGCCGCAGATCACCACGATTTCGGGATTGAAGACATTCACCAGGTTGGCGACGCCGACGCCCAGGTATTTGGCGGTGTCACGCACCACGTCCTGGGCCAGTTCGTCCCCTTCCTGGGCCGCCTGGTAAACCGTCTGGGCCGTCACCCGGGACAGATCGCCATTGACCATGGCGGGAATGCGGCTGTCCGCCCCGGAGCCGAGTGCCTCCACGGTTCGCAGCGCGATGGCCGGACCCGAGGCGTACGCCTCGAGGCATCCATAGTTGCCGCACTTGCAGTGGCGCCCCTCGGGATCGATGGTGGTGTGGCCGAACTCGCCGGCGCAGTCGGTGGCGCCGTGATAGAGTCTGCCATCCACGATGATACCGCCGCCGATGCCGGTGCCGATGGTGAATCCGATCACGTGGCGGCTGTTCCGGGCGGCGCCCATCCACCACTCCCCGAAGATGGCGCAGTTGGCATCGTTATCGAGCGAAACCGGCAGATCCAGCAGGTCGGCCATCCGCTGGCGGAGCGGCAGGTTGACCCAGCCCAGGTTGGGAGTGAGGAAGACGATCCCGGTCCGGGTGTCGAGCGGTCCCGGGGCGCCGACCCCGACCCCGATGATCGCTCCCTCGGGATCGAGCCGGCGGGCATCGGCGATGGTCTCTCGCGCGATCGTCGCCAGCCGGCTGAGCACCGCGTCGGGTCCCTCTTCCGACCGGGTTGGCTCACTGCGCTGGGCCAGAAGCTTCGACCCGTCCTCGGCCACAGCGCCGACGACCAGGTTGGTCCCGCCGATATCGATGCCGATGACGTAGTTCATGGGTCACTCTTGCTGGCGGTCGAAGGTAGTCGGAGATGGTCGAAGATGGTCGAAGGCGGCCCCTTCCACCCCACCAGCTTCGACCACCTTCGACCGTCCTCGACTGGCTTCGACGGCGGCGACCACGGTCGCCGCCGCAATGTCCACCATGCACCGGTGATGACCCAGCGGGCAGCGCATCGGACCGTGGGCGCTGCACGGCCGGCAGGACAGGCCGCTCACTTCAACCACCCGGTCGGAAGCGCCCCGCGGCCCGAAGCCAAAGGCCGGGACGGTCGGGCCGAAGATAGCCACCACCGGCGTTCCGACGGCACCGGCCAGGTGCAGGGGCGCCGAGTCGTTGGTCACCAGCACGCAGGCCCGTTCGATCAGCGCCGCCGATGCCCGGAGCGGCAGAGCCCCTGCGGCCGAGTGAATGCGCGCGGGAGCCTGTGCGGCGATGGCTCGGCCGGTCTCCGAGTCTTCCGGGCCGCCGATGACGATAATCGGGCCCGGGAGCGCCGCAGCCAGATTGGCGTATCCCGGCCAGCGCTTGGTTCCCCAGACGCTTCCCGGAGCCAGAGCGATAAAGTCGCCCCCGACGCCGTGGTGCTCCAGCCACTCCGCGGCCGCCCGGCGATCCGACGCGGTGAGCCCGAGCGACGGCTCCGGAACGGGACCGGGTCCGGCCAGTCCCGCCAGGCGCTCGATCTCGTGGGCTCCCGCCCGCTGGATCCGGCTGGTGTAGGTCCAGGCCGCCGGGCTGTCGCTGAAACCGATCCGCGCCGGCGCGCGGGAGAGCAGCGCGAGGGCCGCCGAACGGGCCGAGCGATGAGGCAGATAGACCCGCCCGTAGCCCCGGGCCCGAAGGGTCGCTCCCATCCGGAGAATGCCGCGGAGCCCGCGATCGTTTCGCCGCTTGTCATAGCGGAGCACGGCGCGGACGGCCGGGTGTCCCTCCAGCAGGGGTGCCGCCGCCGGTGTCACCAGCACATCGAGCGGACCATGCCGCTCGGCCAGGCGGGTGAGCAGGGGCGTAGTGAGAATCACATCGCCCAGGAAGGCGGTCTGGATTACCAGCGTACTCATTGTCGATTGACAATTACGGATTGACAATTGCGATGGGCGGTCTCTCGAGGCTGGGACATGTAATTGTCAATCGTCAATTGTCAATCGACAATGGATTAGTCGACCTGCAGCACGGCCAGGAACGCCTCCTGGGGAATCTCCACCGTCCCCACCTGCTTCATCCGCTTCTTGCCCTCCTTCTGCTTCTCCAGCAGCTTGCGCTTGCGGGTGACGTCACCGCCGTAGCACTTGGCGAGCACGTCCTTGCGGAGAGCCGACACGGTTTCGCGGGCGATGATCTTGCTGCCGATGGCGGCCTGGATGATCACCTGGAACAGCTGGCGGGGGATCAGCTCCTTGAGCT
>DASTEX010000403.1:0-3361 GCA_035709185.1 Gemmatimonadales bacterium | reverse complement strand
AATGGTCGTCATTTCCCCGTCGGGCCGATCGAACCAGAAGTGGCAAAGTAGTCCCCATCCGTACGCCGGAGGTAGGGTTACGGTTGCTTGCGAAAAATTTCACAAGCGCATAGGTTTGGGCGCCATGGTCAGGCTTCCGGGCGAGCGCGGGCCGGATAAAGGCATGGCCCTGGGGCAGAAGTACTTTGCGGCGGGGCTCCGGTTCGCGGGCGGGATCGTGCTGTTCAGTCTGGGCGGGTTCTGGCTCGACCGCACCATTGGCACCATCCCGCTGTTCACTATTGCCGGGACGCTGCTCGGCGCCACGCTGAGCTTCCTCAGCGTGTACCGCCAGCTGGTGAGCGACAAGGACGTGGACGAGGATGGGCCAGCCAAGTCCTGAGTCGCGGGTCGCGAGTCGCGGGAAACTCCCCCTGGTCGGGGGTCTGCTCGTTCTCGTGGCAACGGTTCTGGGCGGGGTATTCGCCGGCACTCCGGGCGCGCTCGGCTCGGGGCTCTTTGGACTGCTGGCACTTGCCATTCAGCTCCTGGCCGGCCGGCTCATGATTGGTGCCCGGAACGCCACCCTGCAGCAGCTCATGAAGCGGTGGGGCGCCGGCATGGGGCTCCGGCTGCTGGGTGTGATCCTGGTTGGCGTGGTGGTGTGGCTGAATCCGAAGGCGCTGGCGCCGGTGCCGGCGGCACTGGGCTATGTCGGAGTCCTGATTCCTCTGCTCTTCCTCGAGGCACGACGGATCTGATGGTTCAAGGGCACGAAGTCAACGTCGGCGAGATCGTCCTGCACCACACGGCGGATTCCTACTCGTTCGGGCTCGAGGGGCTCTTTCACAACCGGTTCGTGCTGCACTGGGAGAAGTGGCCCGACATTCACCTCGGTCCGCTGACCTTCAATCTGACGCCCACCAAGCACGTCGTGTTCATGGTGATTGCCGCGGTCCTGGTGTTCCTCACCTTCTGGATCGCCGGCCGGAGCCTCCGGAAACAGCGGGCCGGCGAAGAGGCCCCCCGGGGATTTGCCGCCGCCATTGAAGGGCTGGTGCTGTTCGTCCGGAACGAGATCGCCATCGGCAACATCGGGGAAAACGGCGCCCGGTTCGCGCCGTTCATTACGACGCTCTTCTTCTTCATCCTGTACATGAACCTGATGGGTCTGATGCCGTGGGGTGCCTCGCCCACCGGCAACCTGGCGATCACCGGTGGCTTGGCCATCATGACGTTCCTGGTGGTCGAAGTGGGCGGGTTCATCAAGCTGGGCCCTAAGGGCTATCTCGGCACCATCTTCATGGCCGTGCCCGGGATGCACGGCGCCGCCGGGGTAGTGATGGCTATCGCCTTGGCCCCGATCGAAATCCTCGGAAAGCTGGTCAAGCCCTTTGCGCTCGCGGTCCGGCTCTTCGGCAATATGACCGCGGGACACTTCGTCATCCTGTCGCTGTTCGGCATCATCTTCCTGTTCGGCCACCTGCCGACCTGGAACTATGCCATCGGTTTCACCACGGCCTTGCTGGTCACCGGCATCATGCTGCTGGAGCTGTTCGTGGCCGTGTTGCAGGCGTATGTGTTCGCGCTGCTGTCGTCCATTTTCATCGGGATGATGCAGCAGGAGCACCATTAGCTGTCAGCCGCTGATAGCCGACAGCTGATAGCCGACAGCAAACGGGGATCGGCTCTCCGCATCCGATCCCGCACGTACCCGGCCGAATGTGCCGGGGAAGCCCGCTGGCCCCTGGGCCGACGGCGGGACCGAAGGCGCGACTGATCGGGAGAGGCAGCGGCGCACAACGGGCGGAGAGCAGACTCGGACTCTCCTAATACAAGAGGAATGACGCGAATGTTGAACATGCTTGCCCTGCTTCAGGAAGCCGCGCTTTCGCCCGAGGCGGCGAAGAACGCCAATGCGCTGCTCGGCGCCGGTATCGGAATCGGGCTGGCCATTCTGGGCGCCGGCATCGGCCTGGGCCGGATCGGTGGTCAGGTGGCGGAGGGCATCGCCCGGCAGCCCGAGGCGGCGGGCGAGATCCGCGCAGCCAGTCTGGTGATCGCGATCCTGCTGGAAGGCGCCACTATCATCGCCCTGGTGTTCGCCCTGCTCTTCAAGCTCGTTGAGTAGGCCGGTATGAACGCGGTATGGCTGGCCGTGCTGGCCGCGGCCCAGGAAGAGGGCGCTGGTATGGGGCCCTTCGCGGTCGAATTCGGCCTGGTCTTCTGGACCTGGGCCGTGTTCCTGGTGCTGCTGGTCCTGCTCTGGAAGTTCGCCTGGCCGTCGATCGTGCAGGCGACCGAGGAGCGTGAAAAGAAGATCCGGCAGCAGCTGGCCGAAGCCCAGACGGCCCACTCCGAAGCCCAGGCGGCGCTGGAGGAAGGGAAGCGGTTCGCCGCCGAGGCGCGGGGGTCGGCCCAGCAGCTGCTGACCGACGCGCGTCAGGCGGCGGAGCGGGAACGAGCCCAGTTGCTGGAACGGGCCCGGCGGGAGCAGGAGGATCTGCTGGACCGGGCCCGGCGGGAGATCGCGGCCGAGCGGGACAAGGCCCTCGCCGCGCTCCGACGGGAAGCGGTGGATCTCTCCCTGGCCGCCGCGGCCAAGCTGGTGGGTCAGCGAATGGACAGTGAGACCGACCGCCGGCTGGTGACCGAGTATCTGGACTCGGTGGAGATCAAGCATTGAGAGCCGAGTCGATCGCGCTGAACTACGCCGAGGCGCTCTTCGAGCTGGGTGAGAAGAAGGGCCACACGACGGACTACGCCGAATGGCTCGACGGTATCGCCGGGGCCATGACGGCTTCGCCCCGGGCGACCGCGGTGCTGATGTCGCCCAAGGTGACCAAGGCGGCGAAGAGCCGGCTGCTCACCGAAACAGTAGCCGACGCACCGGAGGAGTTCCGGCTGTTCCTCTCGGCGGTGGTCAGACGGGGCCGGCAGGGACTCCTACCCGCCATGGCGCGGGCGTACATGGGCCTGCTCGACATCAAGCTCAACCGGGTCCGGGCCGGCATCACGCTGGCACGCGAGCCCGATGCACGCCTGAGGGAGCAGATTCGGGCGGCGCTGGAAGCCCGCATCGGCAAGGAAGTGGTGCCGACCTGGGAGGTAGATCCGGAGATCCTGGGCGGCATCGTGGTGCGGCTGGGTGATCGGGTGCTGGATGGCTCGGTCAAGCGGCGGATCACCCGGCTCAGGCGGCAGCTGGTTCGTTAGGTAGCAGGCAGGCGCAGTAACCCGGGGGCCGGGCCTTTGCCCGGCCTTTTTTCGCAGCTGTCAGCTGTCAGCTGTCAGTGGTTACGGGGAGGTACCGGTGTTTCGAAGCATCCTTCGTGCGGGTCTTTTTGCGGCTGTCCTTGCCACTCCGGGTTGTGCCGGGGCC
>DASTEX010000402.1:0-3554 GCA_035709185.1 Gemmatimonadales bacterium | reverse complement strand
TCGTAGACTACATGTCGCTGCTCAAGGTGAACAACGAGTGGCGCATCATCGCCAAGATTTTTCATCGGGAGGACAAGCAGACCCGGTAGCCGCCGGGCGACCGGTCCCGGGTGCGAGGCCCGCCCCGGGACCCGCCCCGCTGGTCCCCGCACGCTTTACAGGGCCACACCCGGAGACGTAGGCTTCCTCCAGCCGACCCCGAGGAGCCTGACCGGCTGGCTATGAAATCCCTCCTGCTGGCCGCCGCCCTGGCAACTCCGCTTCCGATCCTGGCGTGCAACCGCGCGCCCGGCGAGCCCGCCGCATTCGTCACCCGCGACAGCGCCGGTGTCCGCCTGGTCATCAGCAACCGGCCCCTCTGGGGGCAGGATACTGGCTGGAAGGTCGACGCCCGCCCCCGGATCGACGTCGGGGCCGGTCCGCAGGACTCGGCCTGGTTCCGCCGGGTAACCGATGCCGCCCGGCTGGCCGATGGCTCCATTCTGGCAGCCGGAGCCGGGACCGCGGAGCTCCGGCTGTTCGACTCCACCGGCAAGCTCCTGCGCCCCCTGGGCGGCTTTGGCGGAGATCCGGGCCAGTTCTCGAGCGAATCCAGCATGATGATGTGGTGGGGACCGGCAGCCGAGCTGATCATTTCGGACTTCGGGAACCGGCGGATCAACCGTTATGACTCGTTGGGGATATTCCAGCAATCCACGCCGGTCACGACCGATCCGGACATGATGGGCCCCGATGTCGCCGGTGTCTTCAACGATGGCACCTGGCTGGTGATTGGAACCAGCCGGCTGTCCGCGCCACCCGGTACGATCATCCACGGCACCCTGCGCTGCCTGCGCTACCGTCCCGACGGCACGCCGATTGGAGTGCTGCTGGAAATCGCCGATGGTCCGCGCTTCGTCATGGACCGGGAAGGCGGCGGACCGTTTCCGTACCTGCCGCTGTGGGCGTCACCGCGCCATGCGCCCGCGGTGGACCGTCTGATCATTACCACTGGCGCGCGGGCGGAGGTGGAAGAGTTCGATCTGCAGGGTAACCTGAAACGGGTGTCGCGCTGGAATGTCGAGCCTCGCAGCACCAACGAGGTCTACCAGCAATATCGTACTGCGGCGCTCGCGGCCATTGAGGACCCGGCCGAGCGGGAACGCTACCAACGGCTGCTCGACCTGAATCTGGAGCGCCCCGAGTTTGCCCCGGCCTACCAGAGACTCCTGGTGGATTCCCGGCGCAATCTCTGGCTGGAGCGATTCCGCCTGCCGGACGAGCCCACGCCGGTATGGGACATTCTCGATCCCGACGGGCGCTGGCTGGGAAGCGTGGCCACGCCGCCGCTGCTCCGGATCCAGCGGATCGGCGAGGATTACATTCTGGGCGTCGATCAAGAGCTCTCCGGGACGCCCCGGATTCGCCTCCACGCTCTGAACCGTTAACCCATTCACCCTATGTGTCGAAACATCAAGAAGCTTCGTCGCCCCGACGCGCAGCCAAGCGATAGCGAGCTGGCTGACGCGGCCCTGCAGTACGTCCGCAAGATCAGCGGATTCAACGCGCCTTCCCAGGCCAATCAGGAAGCCTTCCAACGCGCGGTCCGCGACATCACCAGCGCCTCCCGAACGCTGTTCGACAGCCTCAAGAGCCCGGCGTCCCGACGCTCCGCCGGCGCCGCTGCCGGCTGATGCCGGGGGTGCGCCATCGAGTCGAGGCCAGTGGCAGGATCGCCGCCCCCGCCTCGCGCGTCTTCAGTATCCTGGCGGACTTCAAGGAAGGGCATCAGGCCATCCTGCCTGACCGGCACTTCCGGAACTTCCGGGTGGTATCGGGCGGCACCGGCGCCGGCACGGTCATGGAGTTCGACTTCCACCTGGGCGGCCGGGTACGGAAGGTTCGATCGGTCGCCGCGGAGCCGGAGTCAGGCCGCCTCCTGACCGAGACCGACCGCGAGCATGACACGACGACCACGTTCCGGGTCGACCCGGACGGGGAAGGATCGATCGTGACCATCGGAACCGAATTCCCGGTGCGCCCCGGTCTCGCGGGAGCGATCGAGCGGTGGATGAGCACCCAGATGCTGAGAAAGGTCTACCGGCTGGAGCTGGAACAGCTGGCCCGATACGCGTCCGAGCGCCTCTAATGAATCCGGCAATCAACAGGCCGGCGGTGCTCCGCTGGAATCTCCTGCGCTGGTTGATTCAGGAATACCAGGTCCACGTCTTCGAAAGTACCGCCTGATGCTGGCCTACGTCTTCTGGCACTGGCCCCAGTCCGCCGTGGCGACGGGCGAATACGAAGAAACCCAGCGGGCCTTTCACGCGGCCCTCAGGGCGGACCCTTCGCCGGGATTCCGGGGGTCCACCAGTTATGCGGTTGCCGGATATCCCTGGGTCCCGGGCTCGCGACCGGCCTACGAGGACTGGTACCTGGTTGATGGTTCGGCCGCACTCGATCCACTCAACGAAGCTGCCGTTACGGCCTCGCGATTGGCACCTCACGATGCCGCCGCGAAACTGGCCGAGGGCGGCGCCGCCGGCATCTACCGGCTCCGGCTGCCCGCCGAGTTGCCTGCCAACCTTCCCCAGCGAGGTCAGGAGAGCTGGTTCTCCCGGCCCTCGGGCATGTCCTACGACGCATTGTGGTCCCTGATGGGCCAGATCATCGAGGACCACCAGGCCCAGCTCTGGATCCGGCACATGGTGCTCGGCCCCTCGCCGGAATTCTGCCTCCAGTCGGGGGGGCCGCTCCGCCTCCCGCCACCGATTACCCCGCTCACGATCCCGCTCCGGCCGGTCTGGCCCTGACTGGCGCGGCTATGGAAAACGCCGAGATCGCCCGGGCGCTGGATGAGATCGCCGACCTGTTGGAGCTGGCCGGCGAGAACCCCTTCCGGATCCGGGCCTATCGAAATGCGGCCCGGACCATCTGGGAGAAGACCGAGCCGGTCAGCGAGCTGGTGCATAACGATCCGAAACAACTGATGGAGTTGCCCGGAATCGGGAAGGACCTCGCCGGAAAAATCGAAGAGCTGGTCCGCACCGGAAGACTGACGCAGCTGACCGAGCTGCGGCACCGGACCCCGAAAGGTCTGCGTGACCTGATGCAGCTGCCGGGGCTCGGCCCAAAGAAGGCCATGCAGCTCTACCAGGCGCTCAACATTCACACCCTGGCGGGGCTCGAGAAGGCTGCCAAAGCCGGCAAGCTGAAGACGGTGTCGGGGTTCGGCGAGAAGACGGAGCAGCGCATCCTCAAGGAGCTGGAGACGCTGCAGGCCACTCCCCGGCGAACCCTGCTCTGGGAGGCGATGCAGCTGGCCGAGCCGTATGTGGAGTACCTGAAACAGCTGCCGGGGGTGGAACGCTGTGAGGTGGCGGGCAGCTATCGTCGCCGGATGGAAACGGTGGGTGATCTCGACATTCTGGTCACCTGCGCCAGGGGGACGCCCATCGTGGAGCGATTCGTGTCGTATCTCGATGTGCGGGAAGTGCTGGCCAGAGGACCCACCAAGGCGAGCGTGCGGCTTCGCACCGGCCTCCAGGTGGACCTGCGGGTGCTGGCCCCAGCCA
>DASTEX010000401.1:0-3784 GCA_035709185.1 Gemmatimonadales bacterium | reverse complement strand
CGTTCCCGGCGGCCGCGGTCGCCACCTCGACCGGCTCGGCCTTCTCCCGCCGCTCCTCCCGGAGCTGGCGCACGGCCAGGAACTCGAGCACCCGGTCCTTCACGTCGCCCAGGGCGTAGTGATCCTCGTCGAGGATGTCGGCCGCCTTCGGAATATCCAGATGATCCTCGGTCCGGGTGTTCCAGGGCAGCTCGATCACGGTCTCGAGGAAGTTCCGGATCACCTGCGCTTCCATCGATTCGCGGCTCAGCCGGCCCAGCCGGTTGAGCTCGCGCTCCACCTCGCGCCGGGCGACCTCGGGGAGATTGAGCCCGTCGATCTTGGTGCGCAGGTCCTCCTGCTCATCCTCGTCGTCGCCCTCGCCCAGCTCCTTGCGGATCTGCTTGAGCTGCTCCCGCAGGAACATCTCCCGCTGCCGTTCGCCCAGCTCCTCCTGGACCTGCGACTTGATCTCCTCCTGTGCGTCGAGCACCGAGATCTGGCGCTGCATGTGGACCAGGACCCGGCGGAGCCGCTCCTCGACCGAGAGGGTCTCCAGCAGGGCCTGGCGCTGCGAGGGGGTGATGTCGATGTAACCCGAGACCAGGTCGGCGAACCGGCTGGGATCGGTGACACCCGACAGCACCTGCTGCACCACTTCTTCGGGCAGACCCGACTTCTGGCCCAGCTCGCCGGCCCGGGTCCGCACCTCGCGGTAGAGCGCCACGAAAGCCGGATCCTCGGCATTGATGGGGGGAAGCTCCTCGGCGTCGCGGACGATCGCCTGGAGGTAGCCCTCGTGCTCGCTCACATGCATGGCGATGCCGCGCTGCTCACCGTGGAGCAGCAGCTGCACCCCGCCCAGCCCCCGCTGAAGCTGGCCGATGCGGGCGATGGTCCCGATGGTATAGAGCGATTCGGGCGTGACCTGGTCGGTATTGGTGCGCTGGGAGACGGCAAAGACCAGCTTTTCGGGCGTGGCGAGGGCCGCCTCGATGGCGCGCAGGGTGGCGGGGCGGCCGGCGCCGATCGGCGCCGTAACCCCAGGGAACAGGACGACTTCCCGGAGGGGAAGAATCGGAAGCGTGGTTCGTTCAGTCATCGTACCTCTCTCGAGTCCGGGGCTCCATGCCGATGCGGCACAGCCGCGCTCCGAAACGACTATTCGAACCAGGAGTGGGCATCCACCATGCCACCCGGAGTCCCCTGGCCCTTGCTATGAAACCATATGGAGTTGCGGCGCGAATGTTTCTCCTCGTTCCAGGTTCACCGGCCTCCCCGGAGGCAGTTGCTGCCAATTTGACGGAGATCGGTCATCACTGCCAGCCAACATTGCCCCTTGGGCCAGAATGGAGCAGATTTTCGCGTTTGGGTGGGCGCAGTGCGCCGGCCCTCCTCATTACTGACGAGCCGATGACCGACGCCGCCGACAAACCGCTTGCCGTTCGCCTGAAGGAAGCGCTGGGCAACGACTACACGATCGAGGGTGAAATCGGTCGGGGCGGCATGGGCGTGGTGTTCCGGGCCCGGGACGAGCGGCTCCAGCGCCGGGTCGCGATCAAGGTGCTCCCGCCGGAGCTGGCCTACCAGAAGGAGATCCGGGAGCGGTTCGCTCGCGAAGCCCAGACGGCTGCCCGGTTGTCGCATCCTCATATCGTCCCGATCCACGACGTGGGTGAAGGCAACGGCCTGGTGTACTTCATCATGGGCCTGGTCGAGGGTGAATCGCTCGGCGCCCGGATCAAGCGGCGGGGCAAGCTGCCGCCGGAAGAGGCCCGCCGGATCATGAAGGAGACGGCCGACGCGCTCAGCGCCGCCCACGCCCTCTCGATCATCCACCGCGACATCAAGCCGGACAACGTCCTGCTCGAGGGGACGCGGGGCCGGGTAATGGTAACCGATTTCGGGATCGCCAAGGCGGTCTCATCCACGACGGGGCACACCCTCACCGGCGCCGGCATCGCGATCGGCACCCCGCAGTTCATGAGTCCGGAGCAGGCCGCCGGCGACAAGAACATCGACGGCCGCTCCGACATCTACAGCCTGGGCGTGGTCACCTATCAGATGCTGACCGGCGATCTGCCCTTCACCGCGCCCACGGTTGCCGGCATCCTGCTGAAGCAGATCACCGAGCCCGCGCCGATCGTTCACGAGCTCGACCGGCAGGTACCTGAGGAGCTCTCGCTGGCGGTGGCCCGCTGCCTGGAGAAGGATCCCGAGAGTCGCTGGCCCACGGCGGACGCGCTGCGGCGCGCGCTGGAGAACCGCACGGTGGGGACCTACCGTCCCACCCTGAAGACGTCGGCCCCGTCGCGCCGCAGCACGGCATCGGCCCGTTCTGCCCCGCCCCGGCCCACCTCGCCCCGGACTGCCGGAACGGCACGGCCGCGCCCCGCGGCCAATCTGCCGCGCCCCCGGCCCGGTGCCCTGGAAGCGCCGCCCCGCCCCCGGCTGCCCGGCGAGCGGCCCAGCCGCACGCCCAAGTGGGTGAAGAACGATCGGGGCGAGTGGGTCAAGGCAGCGGACCTGGAAGAAGAGTTGGGTGTGGTGCGCGACACCGGCGAGCCGGTGATCGTGCAGAAGGTGCGGGCCCAGTTCGCCCGCTGGGCCGCGGTGTCGCTCGGCTGCTTTGCGCTCAACCTGGCCACCGGCTTCGACACGCCCTGGTTCCTGTTCCCCTCGGCGGGCATGGGTATCGGGCTCCTGACCAACTACGCCAAGCTGTGGCAGGCCGGGTACAGCTGGCGCGACGTGCTCAACCGTCCGCCGGCGGCCGACGCCATCCAGGCCCCGGGGGCCAAGGGGAAGAAGCAGATTCCCTCGCCCCGGCCGGAGGAATTCGGCACCCACTACACGGTGGTGCGGCAGGTGTACGGCGACCGGAAGGCGATTCTCGACCTGGTGCAGTCGCTCTCCCCGGCCGACCGGGAGCAGCTGCCCGACGTGGCCGATACGGCCGATGCATTGTATGAAAAGGCCTGCGAGATGGCCCGCACGCTCCACTCGATGGACGCCAACCTCAATCGTGAGGGCCTGGGGCGGGTCGAGGAGCGGCTGGCCCAGCTGCGGGAAGAAAACGAGAACGAGGAGCGGGACCGTCGCATCAGCCTGCTGGAACAGCAGAAGAAGGCCTACCAGGACCTGATCGGCCGCCGGGGCATGGTGGCCGACCGGCTGGAGTCGAGCGCGCTGGCGATGCAGAACATGCGATACGACCTGGTGCGACTCAAGGCGTCCGGGGTCGGCGCCGTGATCAATACCCTGTCGCAGGCCACCCAGCAGGCGCGGGCCCTTTCGCGCGACGTCGATCACGCCATCGCCGCGGCGAGCGAGGTGCGCGAGGCGCTCGGTTGACCGATCCGTTCCGGGTCCGGGACTACTGGGAGTCCCGGCTCAGGCAGTCGTATTCCCTCCAGGGCGTCGGTTATCAGCGGTTAGGCACCCAATACAACAAGTGGATGTACCGGCTGCGGGCCCGCGTCTTCCAGCGGGTGGCCCGCGGGCTGGGCGTAGACTGGCCTGCTGCCCGGGTGCTGGATGTGGGCAGCGGCACCGGGTTCTACGTCGACCAGTGGCACCAACTGGGAGTACCGAAGGTGACCGGGGTCGACATCACCAGTGTGGCGGTGCAGGAGCTGGCCCGGCGATTCCCCCGGGATGAGTTTGTTCAGCTGGATGTCGGCAAGAAGCTGGCTAACGACTCGCGGCTCGTGACTCGCGACTATGCCGCAGTCAGCGCCAAGGATGTGCTTTTCCATATAGTAGATGATGCAGAGTACCAGGAGGCTTTCCGCAACATGGCGTC
>DASTEX010000400.1:0-4453 GCA_035709185.1 Gemmatimonadales bacterium | reverse complement strand
GACCTGGCCACCTTCCAGATCAGCGGCTGGTTCGACGACGATCTCCCCGGCACGCTCAGCAACTGGTCGCTGATGCAGCGGATCGGCACCGCTCCCCAGCGTCTCCTGTTAGGCCCGTGGAAGCACGGCTACAATCTGGACCGCTCGCTCAACGGCTACCGTTACGGCCTCGACGCCGTACGGGACGATGTCTGGCTGCTGAAGCAGCGGTGGTACGACCACTTCCTCAAGGGCAGGGACAACGGCGTGGAGAAGACCCGGGTGGAGTACTTCGTCCTGGGTGACAACCAGTGGCGCTCGGCGGCGGCCTGGCCACCCCCGGAGGCCGTCCAGCAGCAGTGGTACTTCCACAGTGATGGCCGGGCCAATCGGTCCTTTTCATCCGGGCAGCTCAGACGCGAACCGCCCGCCGAGAGCCAGGCACCCGACCGCTACGTCTACGATCCGGCCACGCCGGTGCCGAACTGGATGAGCTTCGAGCAGATGCAGCGCTGGGAAGACGTCCAGACCTTCCAGTGGAACATGAAAGACCTCGAGGCCCGGCCCGACGTGGTGACCTACACCTCGGCTCCGCTGGAGGAGGATATCACGCTGGCGGGCGACATTCTGGCCGTGGTCTACGCCTCGACCGATGTGAAGGACACCGACTGGTGGATTCACGTCTCCGACGTCGATCCGGAAGGCCGGTCGAACCGGCTGACGCTGGGCAGCGTGCGGGCGCGATTCCGGAACCTGGAAGACCCCCGCTATCGGGCCCGCGGCAGCAACTTCGAACGGGAGGAACTGTTGTCGGGGAATCCGGACGAGGTGGTGCGGTACCAGATCGGAGTGAAGGGCGTGGCCAATACCTTCCGGAAGGGCCATCGGATCCGGATCGCCATCATGAACGCGCTCGACAACTACACCTTCCCCAACTCGAACACCGGCGGTGATGAGGCCCTGGTCACCCAAACGGTGGCGGGCCGGATGGCCATCCACCATTCCCAACGGCATCCGAGTCACATAGTCTTGCCGGTGCTCGTCTCGCAGGACACAGCCCGGAAGGGGCGGCCCTGACCGCGGCGAATGACCGCGGCCGCCTATTGCCCTGATGGAGGCATCATGAGACATCCGACTCGCACGCTGTTCACTGCCGCCGGCCTCTTGCTGGCGCTCACCGGCTGCGCTTCGGTGACCCCGATCGGCGACCTGCTCAACAACCCCGCCCGTTATGACGGCAAGACGGTGGAGATCGAAGGCCAGGTGGAGCAGTCCGCGGGGGGCTTCGGGCTGGGCGCCTACCAGGTGCGGGACAACACCGGGGTCATCCCGGTGGTCAGCCAGAACGCGAGCCCGCCCCGGACCGGCGCCCGGATCGGGGTGAAGGGCCGGTTCGAGTCGGTCTTCACCCTCGGTACCAGGAGCCTGGCGGTGCTGCGGGAAACGAGCCGGTCGACACCCTAAACCTGGCCGGGACGACGTCCGCTCTTCCGTGATCCGCCACGTCCTGGAGCTCCTCGGCGTAGCGGTGTTCGCCGTCAGCGGCGTGCTGGCCGCGGGGCGGAAGGGGCTCGACGTCCTCGGCATCGCCATCGTGGCGGTGGTGACCGCCATCGGCGGCGGCACGCTGCGCGATGTGCTGCTCGACCGCCATCCGATCTTCTGGATCGCCGACCCGACCTATCTCTGGGTCATCCTCATCGCCACCGGCGCCACGCTGGTCTTCGTCCGCTTCCGCCAGGCCCCCAGCCGGGCGCTGCTGGCAGCGGACGCGCTGGGACTGGCCTTTTTCACCATCGGAGGAGTGCAGGTGGCGGAGCAGGCCGGACAGTCTCCGGCCATCGCCCTGCTCATGGGAACCATCACCGGAGTGGCGGGCGGCGTAGTGCGCGATGTGCTGACCGCGGAGATCCCGCTGATCATGCGGCCGGGCCGGCTCTATGCCACCACGGCGATCGCCGGCGCCGGGGTTTACCTCGCGCTGGTGGCCGGAGGGCTCACCCGGGATTGGGCGGCGCTCGCGGGCATGGGCACGACGGCCCTGATCCGGTTTGCGGCGATCATCTGGGGGCTGGAGCTTCCGACCGTACGGCTACCGGAGGACCGGTAGCTTGCGCCTGCGGCGCTCCGGAAGTACAACGGAGTTGGCCCGCAGTCACCACACGGGGACACAGGGGCCTCCGTCACATTCGACCAGCGGGCCTCCTGCCCAGGAGGGCTTATGCACGCTCCCGCGCTCACTCCAGTCGACGTCAGCTCCATCAAGGCCCTGGGACAACCCTTCATCGAGGCGTGCCTCGATCGGGACTGGGACGCCCTGCTGGCTCTCTGTACCGACGACGTGGTCTTCATGCCGCCGGATGAGCCGGTGCTGTCAGGCCGCGAGGCGGTCCGCCGTTATCTCGAGAAATACCCCGTCATGCGGACGTTCGACTTCGAATTCACTCACATCGAGGGACAGGACCATCTCGCGGTGGCCCATGGAACGTTCACGATGACGATCGAAGTGGATCCCTCCCCGGTGGATCTCACCGGGAAATTCATGGACGCCTTCCGGCGGGACGATCACGGCCGCTGGCTGTACGCCAGTGTGATCTGGAATAGCGACCAGCCTGCCTGAGCCGTCTGCTTCCAGCAAGGCGCCCGGCCACTGCTGCCGGGCGCCGTCTGTTCAGTGAACCGGCGCGTACAGCCGGAGCAGCGTGCGCCAGTGCGCCAGATCCCGGACCACCGTGATTCCGGGGCCCAGGTCGCCTAACGACTGAGCTCCGGTGCCGCCCGCCAGCAGCGCCACCGGCGGTGGCAGCTCCTGGCGCAGCTGCCGCAGTTCCTCTGTGGTAGCTCCGAGGTCTGGCGGAGCCACGATACTGACGCCCACCACCGTCGCCTGCTGCCGGCCTGCGGCCGCGGCGATCTCCCTGGCCGGCAGGTCCGGTCCCAGATAGGTCACCCGCCAGCCGGCATGCGCCGCTGCCGAGGTCGCCAACAGGGCGCCCAGCTCATGCCGCTCCCGCGCCGGGCACGCCACCACCACTCGAGGGGCGCCGGGGGGAATCTCCAGGGAATCCACCAGCCATCCCAGCATCCCGCGGACGACTGCGGAGGCCGCGTGCTCCTCGACGATGCCGATTTCCCCGGCATGCCAGGCGTCACCGATCCGGCGCAGCAGGGGCGCGACGACTTCCTCCAGAAACGCTGCCGTGCCCAGCGAGAGCACCGCCGACCGGAGCACCGTCTGCAGTTGATCGGGGGCGAGAGCGGCCGCGGAGGCAAATGCCAGCTCGCGGTAATCCGCCGCCGGTGTCGGACGGGCGGCGCCCCGGGCGGCGTCTTCGGCGACCAGGCGGTGCAGCTCCTCGATCGGAAGCGAGGCCGTCTGACCGACCGAACGGCCGCCCTCGATCGCCTTCACCATCAGTGACAACCGCTCGATGTCGGCGTCGGAGTAGAGCCGCTGGCCGCCGTCGCTCCGCCCCGGGCTGACCACGCCGTAGCGCCGCTCCCAGGCCCGCAGCACGTCGGGCGAGAGGCCAGTCCGCTCGGCGACCAGTCGCATCGGATGGCGGGGCTCGCGGGATTCCGGGTTGGCTTGCATGTCGTAAATCATACGACTCTGTACAACATATGTCAAGCCTTATAGTTGGACATAGCCTTGACAATGTTGGAGTGTGTCCAGATATTTCCCTCACCTCGGTTAGACAGTGGTTGGACAAGCCAGCCAGCTGGGACCGGGAGAACCAACAACGAGAGGACAAGGACCATGCGTGGACTGATGATTACTGCCTTGGCCGCCGTCGCCGCCGGGACCACTGCGACGGCGCAGTCGGCGCCCGGCTCGAAGACCATCGTAGCCGTGGCGGTCGAGGCCGGGTCGTTCAAGACCCTGGTTAAGGCGATCGAAGCGGCCGGGCTAGTCGAGACCCTAAACGGCGCCGGGCCCTTCACCGTGTTCGCTCCCACCGATGCGGCGTTTGCGAAGCTCCCGGCCGGCACGCTCGAGTCATTGCTGGCCAATCCGGACAAGCTGCGGGCCATCCTCACCTATCACGTGGTCTCGGGTCAGGTGATGGCGGCGCAGGTTGCGGGCCTCGAGTCGGCCGCCACGGTGAACGGCCAGAAGGTCGGCATCAAGGTGAAGCAGGGCCAGGTCTGGGTGGGCAAGGCCCGCGTGACCACGGCCGACGTGCCGGCATCGAACGGCGTGATCCACATCATCGACACCGTCCTCCTGCCGCCTAACTAGCGGCAGGAGTTTCCATTTCCGAAAGGGTATTTCCCATGCGGTACCAGAGTGCACGGAAGGGGCGGCGCCCGGTTCGGGCGCCCCTCGGGATCATGACGGGGCTGTTGCTGGCGGCCGCTCCGGTGCTGCACGCGCAGGCCGGCGGGTCCCGGCTGGCGCTCGACCTCCGGGGCGGAATCAACGTTCCGACGTTCGATATCGCGGACGCGGCCAAGTCGGGCCCGAGTTTCG
>DASTEX010000399.1:0-2815 GCA_035709185.1 Gemmatimonadales bacterium | reverse complement strand
GCGCCGGTGGTGTGCATCGATCATCACGCCAGTCCCGGCTCGCTCCCTCCGGGACCCCGGTACGTGGACCCCTCGGCCGCCGCCACCGGCGAGCTGATCTATGAACTGGCGCTGGCCAACGACTGGCCCATCACGGTTCCGGCCGCGCGGGCGATGTACGTCGCGCTGGTGACCGATACCGGCGGCTTCCGTTTCAGCAACACCCACCCGCGGACGCTCCGGATCGCGGCCGATCTGCTCGAGACCGGAATCGACCCCGAGTCCATTTATCTGGACGTATATGCCACCGCCCCGGAAGGGCGGCCCCGGCTCCTGGCCGAAACCCTCCAGACCCTGGTGGTCGAGCGGGACATCGGTCTGGCGTGGGTGACCGTGCCTCCGGGAGCGATGGAGCGCTACGAACTCACGCCGGACGATCTGGACGGCATCGTCGAACATCCCCGGTCCATCGCAGGCGTCCGGCTGGCCATTCTCTTCCGGGAAATGTCGCAGGGGCGGATCAAGGTCTCGCTCCGATCGGTGGGGGACGTGGACGTGGCCCGCTTCGCCCATGCATTCGGCGGTGGGGGTCATTCCAAAGCCGCAGGGGTGGCCCTCCCCGGGGCTCTTCCCGAGGTCCAGGAAACGGTACTGGCGGCCGCGCGGCGGTACCTGACAGGCGGGGATCAGGGCACTCGCGCCCCGTGAGCCGGTTGTTACCTTCCGGGGTATGAGTGCTCTCGAGATTCTGGAACGCATCGAACAGACTTTGGACAGCCTCCGGCCCTATATCGCGTCCCACCGGGGCCAGGTGGAAGTGATCGATTTCGATGACAAGGACGGGACCCTGCTGCTCCGGCTGGGGGGGACCTGCCACGGCTGTGCCGCGTCCACCATCACGCTCCGGCATGGCATCGAGGCCAGACTCCGGGAACATGTGCCGGAAGTCCGCCAGGTGGTGGCGGTATGAACTGCCGGTCGAAGACAGTCGAAGACAGTCGAAGGCAGTCGAAGGGGGTTGTGTGAGTCTCGCAGCAGCGGTGGCGGCCGCCTTGTCCCGGATCCAGAACCCCCGGCTCGATAACGATCTCTTCTCGGCCGGGATGGTCCGGGATCTCGACGTGAGTCCCGAAGGGAAGGTGTCCTTCACCTTCCTGCTTGCACGCGAGGATCCCGCCACGCTGGTGCGCGAGGCCCGCAAGGCGATTCAGGCGATCGAAGGCGTCACCGAAGTGAAGATCAGCGTGGTCGATCCGGCCGGCCCGGCGCGGGTCACCCACGGTCCTCCTGGCGGGCCGCAGTCGGCCGGGGGCATCCCCGCGCCCGTGCCCCAGGACATGCCGGCGCTGGGCCGGGTCATCGCGGTCTCCTCGGGAAAGGGCGGCGTGGGCAAGAGCACGGTTGCGGCCAACCTGGCCATCGCCCTGGCGCGGCAGGGCCTGCGGGTAGGCCTGATGGACGCGGATATCTACGGGCCCAATATCCCGCGGATGTTCGGCGTGATCGAGCGACCGCCGGTGATCAAGGGACGGATTCAGCCGCTGGAGGCCTTCGGCGTCCGCCTGATTTCCCTGGGACTTATCGTTGAACGGGACGCGCCCGCAATCTGGCGCGGCCCGATCATCATGAAGGTGATCCAGCAGTTCCTGCGGGACGTCGAATGGGGGCCGCTGGATTACCTCATCGTCGACCTTCCGCCCGGAACCGGTGATGCCCAGCTCTCGCTGGTGCAGAGCGTCACGGTCAGTGGAGGCGTGATCGTGACCACGCCGCAGGAGATGTCAGTGGGTGACGCGCTGCGGGGCGTCCGCATGTTCGAACGGGTCAATGTCCCGGTGCTGGGAATCGTGGAGAACATGAGTGGCTACACCGATCCCGCCACCGGACAGCGCCTGGAGTTCTTCGGAGCTGGTGGCGGGCAGCGGCTGGCGGACGAAACCGGCGTACCGCTGCTGGGCCAGATTCCGCTTCAGCCTGACCTGGCCGCGCTGGCCGACCGGGGCCAGCCCATCCTGGTGGCCGCGCCCGGATCACCCGCGGCGGAGGCGCTGACCAGCATTGCCGCCGAGGTGGTCAGTCAGGCCAGCGCCCGGGGCCTCGTTCTTCCCGTTCTGAATCTGTAAGCTCTCCGGCCCGGAGCCGGCGCGGGGCGGTCCCGTCACCCGATCCGCCGGGCGCGTCGTGGTCCAGGGACAAATGCCGCAGCATCTGAAGTACACCAGTCACGACAGATCCCGGAGGATTCATGGGTAAGCGGGCCGAGGCGCTGGCCGGCCGGATTGAGCAGGGAGCACGGGCTCTCGCGGGTTTTGCGGAATCGCTGTCCGAGAGCGAATGGAAGACCGTGGTACCGCGGGATGGACGCACGGTCGGGGTGATGGTCCATCACGTCGCCAACATGTACCCCATCGAAGTCGAACTGGCGCAGGTACTCGCGTCGGGCAAGCCCATCGAGGGAGTGACCTGGGGAGCGGTGGCCGAGATCAACGCGAAGCACGCCCAGGAACAGGCCGGCGTCGACAAAACGGAAGCGATCGAGGCATTGCTCAGCCGGAGTCGGGCGGCGGCCGAGGCGGTCCGGAAGTTCAGCGACGAGGAGCTGGACCGGGCCGCGCCGGTTTCACTGAACGGCGATGCCCCGCTGACGGCCCAGTTCTTCATCGAGGATCACGCCTTGCGCCACAGCTTCCATCACCTGGCGAAGATCAAGGCGGCGCTGGGCCGGTAGAACCCGGACGTCAGATCAGTACCACTCGACCTTGACGGACCCCACGGCGCTGGACACCCGGAGGTCGATGCGGCGAGGCGCCTCGTCGTAGCCGGCGGTGACGAATTG
>DASTEX010000398.1:0-14391 GCA_035709185.1 Gemmatimonadales bacterium | reverse complement strand
CACCCGGGTGCTGCGGGGCGCCTCGGGGCTGCGACCGGCGATGACCGGGTGGAGCCCGAAGTGGGCATCCTGGTTCAGCCCCGCGTCACTCGCGATCTCCACCTTGTATCGGGAGGTGAGCTCCGGTTGCACGGCCTCGGGTCTGGCATCCGGTCGCAGGCGGGCAATCACCCGCACCCACTGCCAGTTGCGGGTCCCGCTCCACTCGGTGCTCGGTCCCAGCATTTCGGGGGCGCCGGCCGCGAGCGGGACCCAGGCGTCGACCGCGTTGAGCTCGATGCCGGTGAACCCGCCCGGGGCCACACCGATAACGGTGAAAAGCGTGCTGCCCAGCTGAAGACTGGTTCCCAGAGCCGCCGGACTGCCCCCGAAGTGGCGGCGCCAGAACCGCTCACCGATCACGACCACCGGGGTCCCGGCCCCGATGCGGTCTTCGTCCTCGGTGAAGAACCTGCCTGACAACGGCTGTACGCCAAGCAGCGGAAAGAAGGAGGCGGTCGCCGCCGTCACCGTCACCAGCCGGGCCTCCGCCCCGCGTCCCAGCACGAGCGGCGTGGTGTAGAAGGCTCCGGTGTGACCGAACCCAGGGGTCCCGCGGGCCAGCAGGTAATCGGGCCACGCGAGTCCGGTATTGGTGAAGGTACCGAAGACCGGGTGCTTCTCGGTCAGGCTGAGCTGAACCACCCGCCCGGCGTCGGCCACGTGGGCCGGTGGCCGGAACAGCAGCCGGTCCACCAGCCCGACCATGGTGGCGTTGGCGCCGATTCCGAGGCCCATCAGCAGGACGATGGTGAGCACCAGTCCCGGCTCCCGGGCCAGGCTCCGCACCGCCAGCCGCGCGTCCTGCCACAACGCTTCCAGGCGCTCCCGCCGTCGGACTCTTCCTTCGCGGCTGGCGTCCTGCTCCAGCATCCGGACGCGGTATCGGGTGCGGCTGCCGAAGCGCCGCTCGGCTTCGGCCCGGGCGGCGGCTTCGTCCATTCCGTTCGCCATCAATTCCGCGATGGTGGTGTCGAAGTGAAAGCGGATCTCCTCATCGACCTCGGCATCGAGGTCGGGCCGGCCGGTGTCGAGGGTGAACCACTTCATGAAGTGGCCTCCAGCACCCGGACCACGGCCCGCGAATAGCGGCGCCACTGCTCGGCGCTGCGGGTGAGTTCCGCCCGGCCCGCCGGCGTCAGCGAATAGAACTTTGCCTTGCGGTTGTTCTCGGACACGCCCCACTCGGCCCGGAGCAGGCCGCGGCGATGGAGCCGGTGGAGGCCGGTGTACAGCGCACCCTCTTCCACGGCGAGCTCGTCATGGGTGGTTTCCCGGATCCACCGGGCCACGGCGTAGCCGTGACGCGGGCCCCAGGCGAGGGCCTTGAGGACAAGGGTGTCGAGCGTGCCCTGGAGGAGGTCGAGATCGGCGGGTGGCATGGCGGCGTGGCTTCCCCTCAACGGTTGATGGGAAGCTATATCGGGTGCTTCCCCGGGGGAAGAGTCGAAGACGGTCGAAGATGGTCGAAGGTGGTCGAAGAAGTGACTGCGTGACGGCCGCCTTCGACTGTCTTCGACTACGCCGAGGCGCGAAGCGCGTCGGCGACCAGCCGTTCCTGTTCCGCCGTGTGGGCCGCGGGATAGCCTTCCGCCGGGCTGGTGCGCTCGGGTCGGCCGGCGTAGCGCAGCGTCGCGCCCTCCGGCAGCAGGTAGTAGAGCTTCTCATCCAGGTAGTCCCAGGCGCCCATGTTGCGGGGCTCTTCCTGGGTCCACACCACCTCGCGCAGGTTCGGATAGCTCTGCAGCAACTTCTGAAGCTCTTCCTCGGGGAAGCTGTAGAGCTGCTCCAGGCGCGCGATGGCCGGGCGATCTTCGCCCATCTTCTCGGCCTCGGGCAGCAGGTCGTAGTACACCTTGCCCGAGCACAGCACCATCCGGGTGATCCGGTCCGCGCGCTGGCGGGCCCACCCATCGTCCAGAACCTGGTGGAACCTCCCGCGGGCCAGCTCGTCCCGCCGCGACATCGCCAATGGGTGGCGCAGCAGGCTCTTCGGCGTGAACACCACCAGCGGACGGATCCGGCTCCGCAGGGCCTGGCGGCGCAGCAGGTGGAAGTACTGCGCCGGCGTGGTACAGTTGGCCACCCGGAGGTTGTTCTCGGCGGCGAGCTGAAGAAACCGCTCCAGCCGGGCGCTGGAGTGCTCCGGCCCCTGGCCTTCATACCCGTGGGGCAGCAGCAGCACCAGCCGATTGGTCACCCCCCACTTGGAGAGCCCGGCCGCGATGAACTGGTCCACGATCACCTGGGCCGCGTTCACGAAGTCGCCGAACTGGGCCTCCCACAGCACCAGGGCTTCGGGTGCCGCGGCGCTGTAGCCGTATTCGAAGCCCACCGTCGCCAGCTCGGAGAGCGGGCTGTTATGCAGCTCGAAGGGGGCCAGCGCGCCCGGCAGGTGCTGCAGCGGAATCCACTTGGAGCCGGTGTTGTAGTCGTGGAGCGCCAGGTGCCGCTGGCTGAACGTGCCGCGCTCGGTGTCCTGTCCGGTGAGCCGGATGGGCACCGCCTCGGTCAGGAGCGAGGCAAACGCCAGCGACTCCGCGTGGGCCCACTCGATGCCGCCTTCCTCGCCCAGCGCCTGGCGGCGGCGGTCGAGCTGCCGGCCGAGCTTGGGGTGCACCGTGAACCCCTCGGGCCGAACCAGCAGCATGTCGTTGAGCGCCTGCAGCGTGTCCGCCGGCACCGCGGTCACCGGTTCGGGGCCCAGCACCCGCCGGGGCGCCGGCTCGGACTCGCGCTGCGAGGCCAGGGTGGCCTTGAGCCCCTGCTGCTCGTTCACCAGGTGCTGATAGGCCGCCTCGTACAGCGCGTCGGCCTCCGGCGCGGTAATCACCCCCCGCGATGCGAGCAGCTCGGCGTACCGGGCCCGCACCGTGGGATGATGGCGGATGGTCTCATACATCCGCGGCTGGGTGTAGGCCGGTTCGTCACCCTCGTTGTGACCGTGACGCCGGTAGCCTACCAGGTCGATCAGCGCGTCCTGGCAGAACCGCGCCCGGTACATCATCGCCAGCCGCATGGCGTCGAGGCAGGCCTCGGCGTCGTCGGCATTCACGTGAATGACCGGGATATCGAACCCCTTGGCCAGGTCGGACGCGTAGGTGGTGGAGCGCGCGTCCGACATGTCGGTGGTGAAGCCGACCTGGTTGTTGGCGATGAGGTGAATCGCGCCGCCGACCCGGTAGCCCGGGAGCGCGCCGAGGTTGAGCGTCTCCGCCACCACGCCCTGGCCGGCGAACGCGGCGTCGCCGTGGATGATGATCGGGACCGCCACACTCTCGTTCCGAGCCGCCTGCTGTCCCCGGCGGTTGGTCTGCCGGGCCCGGGTCCGGCCGATCACCACCGGGGCCACGAACTCCAGGTGGCTCGGGTTGTGGGCCAGCGTCACCGTGACGGCGTGGCCGCTGGCCGTCGGATACATGCCCTCGGCGCCGATGTGGTACTTCACGTCGCCGGTGCCGAACTCGTCCGAGGTCTGGGTATGGTGCAGGCCCTCGAACTCGGAGAAGATGGTGACGTAGGGCCGGTGCACCGTGTGCGCCAGCACGTTGAGCCGGCCGCGATGGGCCATGCCTAACACCACTTCCTGGGCCCCGGCCTGCGCCGCCACCTCGATCGCCAGGTCCAGCATGGGGACCATCAGGTCCACCCCTTCGATCGAGAATCGCTTCTGTCCCAGGTAAGCCTTGTGGAGGAACCGCTCGAGCGCCTCGACTTCCGTCAGGCGCTTGAGCAGGGCCTTCTGCTGCTCGGGTGACAGTGGCTGGCGATGGCTGCCCGACTCGATGGTTTCCCGGAGCCAGGCCCGCTCCGCGTGATTGGAGACGTGTTCCACCTCGTACGCCAGCGTGCCGCAGTACGTGGCCTGGAGATGGGGGAACACTTCGGCCAGCGTCGTTCCCGGCAGCCAGACCCGCAGCACGTGGGCCGGGACGTCCGCCATGGCTTCGGGCGTGAGACCGAGCGAATCCGGATCGAGCGCCGGATCTCCTTTCGGGGCCGAGCCGAGCGGATCGAGGCTCGCGCCCAAGTGGCCGTGGGTCCGGTAGTTGTCGACCAGGAACATCCCGGCGGCGACATCCGAGACGGACAGATGGTCTGACGGTCCGGCGGGCAGGCGGGCGGGCGGTGCTTCCGCGGCGGGCGGGCCGGCGGGCGGGCCGGCGGGCGGTTCAACCGCCACGCCCAGGCTACCTGCGATTTCTTCGTAGAAACCGTCCGCACCCTGCAACAGCTGTTCGAGGGTCCGGAGGAATTCTCCCGACTCGGCGCCCTGGATCACGCGGTGGTCATAGGTGCTGCTGAGCCACATCACCTTCGAGATCCCGAGCTCGGCCAGGCGCTCTTTCGGAGTGGTGGCGAATTCGGGTGGGTAGGCGATGGCACCGGTGGCGATGATGGTCCCCTGGCCCGCCATCAGCCGCGCCATGGAAGCGGACGTGCCGAGTCCGCCGGGATTGGTGAGGGTGATAGCGCCGCCGGCGAAGTCGTCGGGAAGCAGGCGGTTGGCGCGGGCCTTGGAAACCAGCGATTCGTAGGCTGCGTGGAACGCGGCGAAGTCCAGCGTGTCGGCCTGCTTGATCACCGGCACGACCAGCCCGCGGGATCCGTCCTTCCGTTCGATGTCAACCGCGAGCCCGAGGCCCAGGTGCGGCGGGGTGAAGCGGAACGCGGTTCCATCCACCTGCCGGTAGCTGTGGCCCATGGCAGGGTGCCGCTTCCAGGCGGATACCAGGGCCCATGCGATCAGATGGGTGAAAGAGAGCTTGACGCCCTTCGCCGCCAGCGCCTGGTTGAGCTGGCCCCGCCGGGCCTCCAGGACACCGACCGCGATCTGCCGGAACGTGGTGGCGGTGGGAACCGTGAGGCTCTCCTCCATGTTCGCCACCAGCCGGGCCGCGGGACCCTTGATCTCGGTCTGGTCAGCCGGGGCTTCCGCCCCTTCCGCCTTTTCCGCCTTTTCCGCCCTTTCCGCCCTTTCCGCCCTTTCCGCCCTTTCCGCCCCATTAGGGCCAGGAGCCTCCCCCACCATCCCGGCCCGGAAGAGCTCCTGCCACTCCTCCGAGACCGATGCGGGGTCGCGCAGGAAGTCTTCATACAGCGCCTGCGCAAACCCCGCGTTGGCGGTCTCGAACGGATTCACATCTCGAGTACTCACGAGTTCTCCTCTCGACCCGAAAATTAATCGAGTGGAGGGGGACTGCCCGGATACAGCGATTCGAATTCCGCAGCTTCCCGGGCGATCTGTTCCGGGCTCCAGCCGAGCTCCCGGCCCATCAATTCGGCGACCTTTGCCGCCGCGGCCAGGCCCTGGTCGGCGGTCTCCGTCGTGAGATGGAGCCGCCGGGTGAGCACGTCATCCACTTTGACCGCCAGCTCCCGGCGCAGCACCTGAATGACCTCGGCCTCCATCGCCGGATGATCGGGGTGGATCGGCTTCATGAGCCGGCGGTCGGTGCGGATGAGGTTGAGGATGGCCGCGCTCTCGGTTCCGAAATGGTGAATCAGGTGATCGATGGTGGCGGTAGGGACCCCCAGCTCTACCCCGTTCTGGATAAAGACGTCCCAGCTGGTCGCCTCGCCCCCGGTCAACGGTTCGGTGTCGGTCTCGGCCTGCGGCAGGGTGCGACCGAGGTGCCGCGCCACTTCGTCCACTACCTCGCCCGCCATCCGGCGGAAGGTCGTGAGCTTCCCTCCGGTCACGGTGATCAGGCCCATGGGTCCCTTGACCACGCGGTGCTCGCGTGAGAGCGCATCCGGATGGGCCGCGGGATCATTCGCGAGGAGCGGACGGACCCCCGCCCAGCTGGACTGGATGTCTTCCTCCCCGAGATGGGCGTGGGGGAACAGCGCGTTGGCCGACCGGAGCAGATAGGTCTCGTCCTCGGGCGTGATCCGGACCGCGGCCGGATCACCGGTGAAGTCCGTGTCGGTGGTTCCGATGTACGAGCGGTCACCCATCGGGAGCACGAACATCACCCGGCCGTCGATCGGGCTGGTGAAAGTGATGCCCCGGGTGTGGCCCAGCCGGGAGCGGGGGACGACGATATGCGCGCCGCTGGTGAGGCGGAGCAGAGGCCTGGCGGCGGGGTCCTCCATCCGCCGGATTTGGTCGGTCCAGGGCCCGGTGGCGTTCACCACCGCGCGGGCCCGGACCACCGTGCCGGGGCCGGCCGGGTCGAGCTGGTCGGCCACTTCGGCCCCGACCAGCCTGCCGTCTTCGGACATGAGCCGGGTCATCGCGGCGTAGTTGACGGCCTTGGCACCCCGGGCGATGGCGGAGCGGAGGGCGGCCAGGACCAGCCGGGCGTCGTCGCACTGGGCGTCGTGATACAGCCCGCCCCCGGTCAGGCCCCGGACCCGGAGATTCGGCTCCAGTTTGAGCAACCCTGCCTTGCCGAAGATGCGAGGTCGCGGCACATTCCCGCCTGCGGCCAACAACCGGTACAAAACGAGGCCCAACGCCAGCTTCCAGACCGGTATCCGGTCTCCCCGGTACACCGGGAAGACGAACGCCAGGGAGCGGACCAGATGGGGAGCGAGCCGCAGCAGGATGGCCCGCTCACGCAGGGCCTCGAAAACCAGGCGCCACTGACGGTGTTCGAGGTAACGCAGGCCGCCGTGGATCAGCCGACTGGACCGGGAGCTGGTACCTGCGCCGAAGTCGGCGCGCTCTACCAGTCCGGCGCGGAGGCCGCGCAGAGCGGCATCCCGCAGTACGCCGGCGCCGGTGATGCCGCCGCCGATGACCAGGAGATCGAGCTCCCGCGCCGCGAGGTCGCCGACCCGGGCGCGCACCGAGGCCGTCATATTTCCGATTCCCCCAACGCCAATCGTCCCAGCCCCTGGTTCGACTGGCACCGCGAGGTCATCACTCGCGGGGCCAAGGTGCTGGATGTGGCCTGCGGGACCGGGCGCCACAGCCTGGCCGCGGCGGCGTTAGGCGCCGAGGTCACCGCGATCGACCTCGACGCCGGCCGGTTGGATGCGGCCCGCCAGGCCGCCAAGGCCCGCAATCTCAACATCACCTGGCTCCAGTGGGACCTGACCAAATCGTTTCCCCCGCTCGGCACCTTCGACGTGCTCCTCATGTTCTATTACCTGGACCGGCCCCGCATGCCCCAGTTCCTCGAGTATCTCAAGCCCGGCGGGCTGCTCCTGATGGAGACCTTCCTGGTGGACCAGCGGGCCTTCGACTGGGGCCCGACCAGCGATGCCCACCTGCTCAAGCGGGGTGAGCTGGCTTCGCTGGCAGAGCCGCTCGAGATCCTGCACGGCCGGGAGTCGCTCGAGCCGCTGGAAGGAGTCCACTGGAGCGCGGTCGCCAGCATTCTCGCCCGCAAGAAAGTCTAGTCATGTACCCCATTCCGCCCCACCGCCGCGCCGTCATCGTGGCCGGCGTACGCACGCCCTTCGCCAGGAGCGGAACCGTCTTCCGGGACGTTTCCGGCGTGGCGCTGGCCCGGCATGCCGCCCGCGAGCTGGTCTACCGGACCGAGCTGGACGGGAAGGAAGTGGATGAAGTAATCGTGGGGCAGGTGGTGGCCTCCCCGCTGGCCCCCAACGTGGCCCGCGAAGTAAGCCTGCTGCCCCAATTTCCCCGGGACATTCCGGCCTATTCCCTCAACCGGGCCTGCTCCTCCGGAGCCCAGGCCTTCACCAACGCGGCGGATCAGATCGCCTTCGGTCAGGCCGATGTGGTCATCGCCGGCGGAGTGGAAAGTCTCTCCGACATCCCGATTCTGCATTCCAAGCGGTTCAGCCAGGTGCTGGTGGCGGCCAGCAAGGCCAAATCCATGGGCGACCGGGTCCGGCTCTTCGCCAGTGTGCGGCCCCGCGACCTGGTGCCGGTCTCTCCCGCCATCGCGGAGCCCAGCACGGGGGAGACCATGGGGCAGTCGGCCGAGCGGATGGCCAAGGAGAACGGGATCAGCCGGGAGGAGCAGGATCGTTATGCGCTGATGAGTCATCAGCGGGCGGCGGCCGGCACGGCCGATGGGCGGCTGACCGCGGAAATCGCGCCCTGGTTCAGCGGGCCCGACCTGAGCCAGGTGACCACCGCGGACAACGGGATCCGGGCCGACTCGTCGCTCGAGGCGTTGAGCCAGCTCAAGCCGGTCTTCGACCGGCGCTACGGCACGATCACCGCCGGCAACGCCTCCCCGCTGACCGACGGCGCTTCCATGGTGCTGGTGATGGCGGCCGAGAAGGCGGCCGCGCTGGGCTACCGCCCGCTCGCCGCCCTGCGCAGCTATGCGGTGGCGGCGGTCGACCCCGGCTGGCAGCTCCTGAGCGGGCCGGCCTGGGCCGTCCCCACCGCCCTCGAGCGGGCGGGCATCTCCTGGCAGGACCTCGGGCTGATCGAGATTCACGAGGCCTTTGCGGCCCAGGTGCTGTCCAACGTGCAGGCCTGGAGCTCGCCCTCGTGGGCCGAGCGGGTCGGCCGCAGCGCGCCGTTAGGCGAGATCGACTGGGACCGGACCAACGTGATGGGCGGGTCGATCGCCATCGGCCATCCCTTCGGCGCTACCGGCGGCCGGATCATCACGACGCTGGCGAACGAAATGGTGCGGCGCGACGTGCAATTCGGGCTGGTTTCCATCTGCGCGCAGGGCGGCATGGGATTCGCCCTCGTGCTCGAGCGGGTCTGAGGCGCCGATGTCCGCCTATACCGTCATCCTGGACCGGGGCGTGGCCCTGCTCTCGCTCGACTTGCCCGGCGAGCCGGTCAACAAGCTCACGCCCGACGTCATCCGGGAGTTTGAGGAGCTGTTCTTCGGCCGGCTGCAGCCGGACCCGGAAGTCCGGGCCATCGTGCTGATCTCCGGCAAGAAGGACAACTTCATCGCCGGCGCCGACATCGATCAGTTCCTGCTGTGGAAGACGGTGGAGGAAGCCACCGCGGCCGACAAGCGGGGCCAGGACCTGATCAACCGGATTGAGGCCTGTCCCAAGCCGGTGATCGCGGCGATCCACGGCGCCTGTCTGGGCGCGGGCCTGGAGATGTCGCTGGCCTGCTGGTGGCGGATCGCGACCGATCACCCGAAGACCCAGCTGGGGTTGCCGGAAGTGCAGCTCGGCCTCTTGCCGGGAGCCGGCGGCTGTCAGCGGCTGCCCCGGACCATCGGGCTCCGCGCAGCGCTCGACATCATCCTCGCGGGAAGGAGCGAACGGGCTTCCAAGGCGTTCCGGCTGGGGCTGGTGGACGAGCTGGTCCACCCGGCGATCCTGCGGGACGCCGCCGTGGCCGCGGCCCTCCGGCTGGCCCAGGCCGGGAAGCGACCGGAGCGGGAGCGAAAGGACGGGCTCTCGGGCACCCTGCTCGAAGCCAACCCGTTAGGCAGGCGGCTGGTGTACCGCCAGGCCAGGGCCGCGGTCCTCAAGCGGACCGGCGGCCATTACCCGGCGCCCCTGGCTGCGCTCGACGCCGTCGCCGCCGGCCTGGAGCACGGTATGGAGGAAGGCCTCCGGGTGGAGCGGGAGAAGTTCGGCCAGCTGGCGGTGGGTGAAGTGGCCCGCAACCTGATCCAGATCTTCTTCGCCACCAACGCGCTCAAGAAGGACGACGGGGTGCCGCCGGGGACCCCGGCCCGCCCGGTGCGGCGGCTGGGCATCGTCGGCAGCGGCTTCATGGGCGCCGGCATCGCCGGTACCGCCGTGGCCCAGGCGGGCGTGGAGGCGCGGCTCAAGGACGCGGACCTGACCCGGGTGGGGAAGGGCATCAAGGCGGCCACGTCGATCCTCGACGGACGGCTCAAGCGCCGCCGGATCACCCGCCAGGAGTACGACCGGATGAGCGCGCTCGTCTCCGGTTCGGGTGACTGGAGCGGCTTCCGCCGGGCGGATCTCATCATCGAGGCGGTCTTCGAGGACGTGAACGTGAAGCGCGGCGTCGTGGCCGAACTGGAGGCAACGGTCGATCCCGATACCGTCATCGCGACCAACACGTCCACCATCCCGATCGAGCAGATCGGCGCCGGCATGCGCCACCCGGAACGGTTCCTCGGCATGCATTACTTCTCGCCGGTGGACCGGATGCCGCTGCTGGAAGTCATCCCCGGTCCGGCCACGCAGCCCGGTGCCGTGGCCACCGCGGTACAGTTCGGCCGGAAGATGGGGAAGACCGTGATCGTGGTAGCCGACCGTCCCGGCTTCTGGGTCAACCGGATCCTGTCGCCCTACATGAACGAAGCCGGGCTGCTGCTGGACGAGGGCGTGCCGATCGAACTGATCGACCGGGCGATCACCCGTTTCGGGTTCCCGGTGGGGCCGATCACGCTGCTGGATGAAGTGGGCCTCGACGTGGCGGTGAAGGCGGGCGGCGTGATGTACGCCGCGTTCGGCGATCGCTTCAAGCCGTCCAACGCGGTGGCGGCGATGGTGGCCGACGGACGCCAGGGCCGCAAGAGCGGCAAGGGCTTCTTCCTCTACGAGGACGGGAAGAAGGGCGCGGTGGATGAGTCGGCCTACACGGTGATCGGGGTGAAGCCGCTGGCCGGGATCGATGAGCTGAGCGTGCGCCACCGCCTGGTGTACATCATGCTCAACGAAGCCGCGATGGCCCTGGGAGAAGGCGTGGTGCAGAGCCCGCGTGACGGCGACATCGGCGCCATCTTCGGCATCGGCTATCCGCCGTTCCGGGGCGGGCCGCTCCGGACCATCGATGCGCTCGGTCCCGACCAGGTGGTGAAAACCCTGGAGGAGCTGGCCCGGGCCCACGGCAGCCGGTTTACTCCCTGCGAACCGCTGGTCCATCTCGCCCGCTCCGGCGGTCGTTATTATCCAGAATGATCCGCCTGACCGACATCGAACGGTTCTACCAGCACGGGCAGGGCCGTACCTGGGTCCTTCGCCGGATTTCGGGCGAGATCCGCGAAGGCGAGTTCGTCACCATCATGGGGCCCTCCGGCGCGGGGAAGACCACCCTGCTGTCGATCCTCGGCATGCTGGACCACGGCTGGACCGGGGAGTTCTGGCTGCTGGACCAGCCGGTGCACAAGCTGTCGCCCCGCCAGCGGGCGGACCTCAACCGCCAGTATATCGGGTTCGTCTTTCAGCAGTACCACCTGATCGATGACCTGACGGTGGCCGAGAACCTCGAGGCGCCGCTGAGTTACCGGAACTATTCGAAGCACGAACGCCAGGCGATGGTGGCCGACACGCTCGACCGGTTCCAGATCGTGGGGAAGAAGGACCTGTTCCCCAACCAGCTCTCCGGCGGCCAGCAGCAGCTGGTGGGCGTGGCGCGGGCGGTGATCGCCAAGCCCAAGCTGATCCTGGCGGACGAACCCACCGGCAACCTGCACAGCGACCAGGCCCGCGAAATCATGGAGCTCTTCCGCCGGCTCAACGAGCAGGGAACCACCATCGTGCAGGTGACCCACTCGGAGGAGAACGCCCGGTTCGGGCACCGGATCATCCGGCTGAAGGACGGGTGGGTCGTCGACTGAACTCGTCGAAGACGTCGAGGACGTCGAGGGCGTCGAGAACGTCGAAGGCGTCCAAGGGTTGCTCCGGTGAATCGCCATAGGCCTTCGCTTTCGACAAACGTCCTCGACGTTTTCGACGTTTTCGACGTTTTCGACGTCTTCGACGTCCTTCGACGAGCGCTGGTAATCGGGATGGCACTGTTGGCCGCGTGCGGAGACGCGAGTGGGCCGGCCCCCGCCGCCCGCGAGTTCCGGATGGGCTTCTCCGCCTTCCCTCCCAGCGACGATTTCGATCTCGCCATCCAGTCACTCGAGCGGTGGAGCCCGCGGGCCGACGCCGCGATCATGCACCTCAGCGTGCCCTGGGCCGGACTGTTAGGCGGCGCCACGCCGGACGAGGCGCTGGAACAGAACGGGATCGGCCTCAACCAGTATTTCCAGTCGAAGAACCTCCCCCTCACGGTGATGATCGACGTCACCGACGGGCTCAACCGCGCGGCCGAGGCGCCGGAGCTGGTGCAGCTGGGCCGGAGCATCACCGAGCCCGAAGTCCAGGAGGTCTACCGGGCCTACGCCCGCGCCGTGGCCGATCGGCTTCGGCCGCAGTACCTCGGCCTGGCGGCGGAGACCAACCTGATCCGCCTGGCGGCCCCGGCGGAGGTCTATCAGGCGATCGTCACCATGACCAATGCCGTGGCGCCGGAGATCCAGGCGCTCCCTTCCGACAGCCGGCTCTACGTCAGCGTGCAGGTGGAAACGGCCTGGGGGGCCCTGCAGGGAACCGGCCAGTACGTCGGCGTAGAGCAGGATTTGGACGATTTTCCCTTCATCGAGGCCCTGGGCCTCTCGTCGTATCCCTACCTCGGCGGGTGGACCCATCCGAATCAGCTGCCCGACGACTACTACACCCGGCTCAGGGAGGGCCGGAACCTTCCGCTGCTGGTGGTGGAAGGCGGATGGGCGTCGGAGTCGGCCGGCGGGTTCACCTCGTCGCCGGAGCTCCAGGCCAGCTACATCCGCCGGCAGGCCGCGCTGGCGGAAAGTTCCGGACTGGTGCGCTGGTTCCAGCTCACGTTCACCGATCTGGACCTCACCGGGTTCCCCAACCTGCCGCCGTCGGCGGTGCTCTTCGCCCGGCTGGGGCTGGTCACCTCGACGCTGCAGCCCAAGCCCGCGCTCGCGGTCTGGGACTCCGTGTTCGGATACTGACGGTGGGAGACTGTCGAAGGCGGTCGAAGGTGGTCGAAGGTGGTCCCTTCCGCCGCCCACTCCATTCACCCATCTTCGACTGTCTTCGACCATCTTCGACTGGTTTCCGATGAACGTCCTCCGCGCACTCTTCCCACTTCTCGGTTTCGCCGTTCCAGCTGCCGCGCAGACGCTTCCCACTGACGATCCCGTGCTGCGGCAGATCTGGGATGAAGGGATGAACCGCTCCCAGGCGATGAAGCTGATGCAGGTCCTCACCGACTCGATCGGGCCCCGCCTGAGCGGCACGCCGGGCATCAAGCGGGGCAACGACTGGCTGGTGTCCGTCTATCAGAAGTGGGGCATCCCCGCCCGCAACGAGCAGTACGGCACCTGGATCGGCTGGCGCCGGGGCCTCACCCACATCGACCTGCTCCAGCCGCGGGTGCGCGCGCTGGAGGGAACGCTGCTCGCGTGGAGCGGCGGCACCGGGAACAAACCGGTCGATGCCGCCACGGTCATCCTGCCCGAACTCGCCGACTCCGGCGCCTTCAACGCCTGGCTGCCGTCGGTGAAGGGGAAGTACGTGCTGATCTCCTTCCCCCAGCCTACCTGTCGCCCGGACTCGAGCTTCAAGGCCTTCGCGCTGGAAGAGACCTGGAAGAAGCTGGATGAGGAACGCGGTGCGGCGAGCCGGGCGTGGGAGCAGCGGCTGGCCCGCACCGGCCAGGATAACCGCACGCTTCCGCTCCGGCTGGAGAGCGCCGGGGCCCGCGGCATCATCACCAGCCGCTGGTCCAACGGCTGGGGCGTCAACAAGATCTTCAACGCGCGGACCCGGACCATCCCCACGGTTGACCTGAGCTGCGAGGACTACGGCCTGGTGTTCCGGCTGACCGAGCACAACCAGGGTCCCATCCTGCGGGTGACCGCGGACGCGGAGTTCACGGGCGACAACACGCCGGTCTTCAATACCATCGCCGAGATCAAGGGAAGCGAGAAGCCGAACGAGTACGTGATGCTCTCGGCCCACTTCGACTCGTGGGATGGGTCGAGCGGCGCCACCGACAACGGCACCGGCACCATCACCATGCTGGAGGCCATGCGGATACTGAAGCAGACGTATCCCAATCCCAAACGCACCATCCTGGTGGGCCACTGGAGCGGGGAAGAGCAGGGGCTGATCGGATCGCGTTCCTTCGCGGAGGATCACCCGGAAGTGGTCACCGGACTCCAGGCGCTCTTCAACCAGGACAACGGCACCGGGCGGGTGGTCAACTTCGGCGCCGGGGGCCTGACCGGGGCGAGTCCCTTCGTGGCGAAGTGGGTCACGCGGCTTCCGGCCGAAATCAGCCGGCACATCGACCTGCAATTGCCGGGGACGCCGGCCGGCGGCGGCTCGGACCACGCCTCCTTCATCTGCCACGGCGCGCCGGGTCTGGGCCTGGGATCGCTGAGCTGGGAATACGGGATGTACACCTGGCACACCAACCGGGACACCTACGACAAAGTGGTCCCCGACGAGGTTCGGAACAACGCGGTGCTGACGGCGATGCTGGTGTACCTGGCCTCGGAGGAACCGGAGAAGCTGCCGCGCGACCGCCGGATCATGCCGCCCAGCCGGCAGACCCCCAATCAGCCGCAGCAGTGGCCGTCCTGCCAGAAACCGGCCCGGTCGATCAAGGAGTGGAATCGCTAGGCGGGCAGGCGGGCCGGCGGGCGGGGGGGGGGGGTG
>DASTEX010000397.1:0-2870 GCA_035709185.1 Gemmatimonadales bacterium | reverse complement strand
CGTTCTCCCGCCAATCCGGGTACTCGAGCGCGACCTCGCGGCCCCGGATCATCAACTGCCGCAGGGAGGTCACGTCCAGTCCGTCATCGAACGCGATGATCTCCCGCAGGTCCGGCAGGCGGTCCCGGATCTGCCCGATCTTTTCCAGCTGGGTCCGGTTCGAAACGAAGACGATTTCGCTGCCCGAGTCGCGCAGCAGGCCCTCGATCTGGGCCGCGGGCAGGGTGGCGTAGACCGGGACGTCGATTGCGCGGGCCGTCAGAATGCCGAGATCGGTATACGCCCACTCGGGACGGTTCTCCGAGAGAATGGCCACCCGGTCACCCGGCTGCACTCCGAGCTCGAGCAGCCCCAGGCTGGTCGCGTGCACGCTCTCGGCCACTTCGCGGGTGCTGATGTCGGTCCAGACGCTGTCCCGACGGGCCCGGAGCATCGCTGGGCGGTCGCGGAAGCGCTCCATCGCGTCGAAGAAGAGCTGGTTCAGCGTGGCGGGTCGGGACACGTCGGGTCGTCTCTCAGTTTTCGAACAGGACGTAGAACAGCAGCCCGGACCCGGCCACGGCAGTGCCGTCGGGCCGGTAGACCGTGACTCGCACCAGCGCCGTATCAGGCTGGGTCTGTCCGATGCGTCGCTGAAGGGTGACGGCCGGTTCCGGCGTGCCCGCCGCCGAGCTGCGGGGCGCGATTGCCAGCAGTCCTCCGGGGAATTCCACGGTGCGATCGTCCGGGGTAGCGAACCCCGGCGCGATCACGTCGTAGGTGACCCGCCATCCCGGAACCGGTTGGGCCGGATCGCCCGCATCCAGCCGGACGACGAGCTCGGGCGAGGCGGTTTCCGCCGCGGCGACGGTCACCGCCGAGTCGGTTACCCGCACTACGGTGTCGGCGGGAGAAAGCACCGTGAAGGTGACCGGGCTCGAGTAGAGGTCCTCGGCCCGGGCCACCACTCGTCCGGTCTGGCCGGCGGTGAGGCCGCTCACCTGTCCCAGGGTGGAGTCGACCGCGATGGTGGTGTCGAGCGAGCGCCAGTAGATCGGGATGTCCAGGCTGTCGCCCTCGGTATTCCGGGCCACCGCCCGCAGCTGGACCGCCACCCCCACTTCGACCTCGGCCGGACTGGGCGCGAAGACCTCGATGCTCGCGATACCGCCATCAGTCGTGGTGAAATCGCTGCACGTGGCAAGAGCGGCAGCGGCCAGAACCAGTGCGGGCCGGTTCATGCGCCCGGAGTGGCGCCCTCCCCGGTAACGCCGGGCAATTCCTCCAGCGCCTCCTGGGCATGCCGGATCCACTTGTCGGCATCCGGTCCCCGGGGCGGCCGGGCCAGGAACGCCTGCAGATGGGGGATGGCTCTGGCGCCATCCCCCTTCTTGATCAGCAGAAACGCCAGCCCGTAATGCGCGCCGGAGAGCGTGCCGTCGATGTCCAGCGCTCGGCGGTAATGCCGGATGGCCTCTTCGGTCTGGCCCGTCTTGGAGAAAGCGATGGCGATGTTCTGCAGAATGGTCAGGTCGTTGGGATTGTCCCGCAGCCCGAGCCGGTAGGAGGTAATGGCGCCCGACAGGTCGCCCTGGCGCTCCAGCGCCATCGCCTCGTTCAGATAGTCGAGACGCTGGGGTTTATGATCAGACTGTCCAAATAGGCGGCGCCAGATACTCATCGTCGTCAAACGTAGCATCAGCCGCAGCGGGAGGGCAACGCGATTGCCCGTCCCGCCGGGCCGCGATAAGCTATCTTTGCGGACATCCCCTGATGGGTTAGCACATGCGGACCAACGTTCCTCCGGATCAGCGCGGGCTGCTCGAAATTGATTGGCCGCTTTTCGGCGAGCTCTGCCGCGCCCTGGCCCTGCGGGTGGCGGCGCACTACGAGCCGGACCTGGTCCTGGGGATCGCCAAGGCGGGCGTCATTCCCGGGGCCGTGATCGCTTCGATTCTCCAGCGCGATTTTGCCGCCATGGCCGTGACCCGCAGAGGAGCGGGCGAGGCCCCGGAGCTGGTCGCTCCGCCCCCGGCGGCGGTGGCCGGCAAGCGAGTCCTGCTGGTGGACGAGACCTGCGATTCGGGTCACACGCTCAAGCTGGCGCTCAATGAGGTGCAGGCCCGGCGGCCGCGTGAGGTTCGGACCGCCGTGTCGATCCGGACCGGTCCCTACGAGCCTGACTTCTACGCCCTCGAAACCGACAAGCTGATCGTCCTTCCCTGGGACCGTGAGGTGGTCGTGAACGGAGAGATCGTCGTCCGGCCCGACCTGGCGTCGTACCTGGCGGGCGAGGAGTGAGGTCCGAGCTCGCCGCCGCTGCTGCCGCTTCTCCCGCCTCCTTTACCGATATTCGTTTCGAGCGCCGCCGGGGCGTCGTGATCCTGCGGCAGCGCAACCGGCTGGAGTCGGTGGCGGAGCGCGTGTCAGACCAGGGGCTGGTCCGCTGCCTGTCTCCCGGGTTCGCCTGGGGCAGTTGCGGCTTCACCCAGGTCAACGATCTCCCCGGCGCTGTCCGGCTGGCCCACGAGTCCTCCCTGGCTCTGCCCCGTCGCCGGCCGCTTGCCCTGCAGCCACTGCCGGCGCGCGAAGCGGAGGCCCTCTGTCCCGCCGAGGCCGCTCCTTCCGCCGTCCCTCTTGCCCGCAAGCTGGAATTGACCGAGCTGGTTGCCGAGGCGCTGCTGGCGGCCGACCGGCGCATCGTCGATGCCCGGGTGCAGTACACCGATGAAATGGCGGAGACGGTCCTGGTGACCTCGGAAGGCGTCGCGCTGGTCGAGCAGCGGCCCGAATTCACGCTGTCGCTTCTGTGCGCCGCCGAGGAGTCGGGGACGGTGGAGCGGGTGGTGGACAGCATCGCCGCCCGCACCTGGGCCGAGGTGGAGGCCTGG
>DASTEX010000396.1:0-5331 GCA_035709185.1 Gemmatimonadales bacterium | reverse complement strand
TTCGGGGTGGCGCTGGCCCTTCGCGCACCGGGCAAGGCACGGCTGACCCATGTGGGACTGGCCGTGGGCACCCCTGAGTATATGAGTCCGGAGCAGGCCCTGGGGGAGGCCGATATCGACCAGCGCAGTGATCAGTACAGCCTGGCCTGCGTCCTGTTCGAGATGCTCGCGGGTGAGCCTCCCCATTCGGGAGGATCCTCCCAGACCGTGATCGCGAAGCTCTTCCTGGACCCGGCGCCATCAGTCCGTCGTCTCCGGCCGTCGATCCCGGAGGCGATCGATGCCTCCCTGCGCCGAGCGCTGGCAACCGAAGCCGCAGACCGATTCCCGACCGTTAACGAGTTCATCCGGGCGCTGTCGCAGCCGACTGCGCCCGACCCGGGCCAGTGGTCCGTGGCCGTTCTGCCCTTCGTGAACCTGAGCCCGGATCCCGAGAATGAGTACTTCGCCGACGGTGTGACCGAGGACGTCATTACGCACCTCGCGAGGATCGCCAGCCTCAGAGTGATCTCGCGGACCTCGGTCATGGCATTCAAGGGTCGCCAGGTGACCGTGGGGACGGTCGCCGCATCGCTCGGCGTAAGCGCGGTGGTCGAGGGCAGCATCCGGCGATCGCAGGGCCGGGTCCGGATCGTGGTCCAGCTCATCGACGCCCGGACCGACCAGCACCTGTGGGCCGAAACCTACGATCGGGACCTGGCGGACGTCTTCGCGATTCAGACCGAGGTTGCGCTGGCGGTGGCTCGGGCGTTGCAGGCCCGGCTCACGACGGCGGAAGAAGAGAAGGTGCGGGCCCGACCGACCGAGAACCTCGAGGCCTACGACCTCTATCTACTGGGACAGCATCACTGGTTCAAGTTCACGCCGGATGGCGCGGACCGGGCGGGCGAATATTTCCAGCGAGCCATCGCCCATGATCCCCGATTTGCGCCCGCGCACGCCGGACTGGCCAACTATTTCCTGATGGTCGGCGGCGCCCCGCTCAACGTGATGCCCGCGGCTTGGGCAGTCCCCCAGGCGAAGCAGGCGGCCCGCCATGCCCTGGAGCTGGATCCGTCGCTCGGCAGCGCGTACTCGGCGCTGGCCATGGCGCAATGCTGGTTCGACTGGGACTGGGACGCTGCCCGGGAAACCGCCCGTCGGGGGACGGGGTGCTGTCCCAACAACGCGATGCTGTGGTCGGCCTACGTGTTGACCCACGACGTCGCCGGCATGCACGCCGAAGCGATCGAGGGTGTGTCGCGTGCCTTGGCGCTGGATCCGCTGTCCTGCCTGATTCTCCAGAACGCCGCCTGGGTGCATTGCCACGCGCGGCGGTATGAGGAAGCCCAGGGATATCTGGACCGGCTCAACCAGGTTCGCCGGGGTTTCCCGATCGGGGTGTTCACCCAGGCCGAGCTGCTGCTGGCCCAGGGAAGAGACCGCGAGGCCATCGCGGCGATCGAACCCATGAGCGAGGTCATGTTCCTGTTCGACTACGGCATGGCCATGCTTGCGATGGCCTACGGCAGAACCGGGCACCGCACCGAAGCCCTGCGGATAGCCGGACAGCTGGAAACGCAATGCCATGAGGGGCGAGCCTCGTGGGGCGACGTCGCACTGGCGCATCTGGGGCTGGGCGAACTCGATCGCGCGCTGGATTTCATCGAAGCCATTCCGGACCAGCGGCCGCCGGGCGGTTTCGTCAGCGCCTACCTGGGCGTCCTCCCATTGTTCGATCCCATCCGGGACCATCCCCGGTTCCAGGCCGTCCTCCAGAGGATGAACCTTCCGACCCGGCGTGCGGTACCGGCCGGGACCGGTGGCTGACCCCGCCGCTGTTCTTGCCGGATCGGAGTGACGGGCGCTCGATCCCCGGCGCGCGCCGTCATCGAGGCAGCTCCAGGCTTCCAGCCGGGAGTACATGGTGCACAAAGGCGGGAAGTGCCACAGCGGTGTCCCGACTCTTCGCCGGCGCGATCACCTGGTCCGGCGCGCTTACCAGAATGGGATCATTCATGAGATTCCGGACGCCGGCGGGAACGGCCAGGCCGTAGTAGTCGTCGTTGTTCCGGTCGATCAACGTCGGGGTCCAGGCCGCGCCTCCACCGTGCATCAGATCAGCGCCATCATACACGTGCCAGGGACGGCCCTCGTCGTGGTTGGGCGCGGCGTCGTCCACCATGCCCAGGGTGTGGATGACCTCGTGCAGCATGGCGAACTCCCAGTAGTCCGCCGCCCGGCCATTCCGCAGCGAAAACCCGCCGCCACAAGGCTTTCCATCTACTGAGCCGCGGAGATAGACCGCCGCGGCCGCTCCGCCCTGGATGGCGTTGCCGCAGGTCAGCGGATTGCTCCCGTCGTAGTAGATGAGGTACTTGGTACTGGGGTCATTGAACCCCGCCGACCGGAGTTCAAAGAGGAGCCGGTTCAGCAGCTGGGTGCCGAAGCCGGCGTTGCTGGCAGCCGATCGGTTTGATTTGAAGAACGAAATATCCAGGCGTCCCTGGTACGTATCCGCCCGGAGCATCATGCCGGTCCGGACGGCCAGCCAGTACTGAAAGAAGCCGACCGACTGCTCCACCGCGCCGGTCGTATCGTAGCCCAGGTCGATCCCATCGGCCGGGATCATGTAGATCGCGTGGATCTGGGGCCCGGCAACCTCGGCCGGGCGATCGAAGGTGGAGCGACGCCCGATGGGCGGAACTTCCCGCGGAACGCCGGTGGGCGGCTCGCCCCCACACGCAGTGGTGAGCGAAATCAGGAAACCGAAGCCGACGATTCTCGGTATCAGCATCTCTGCCTCAAGGCATGTCTTCGCCTCCAAGATGAAGAAGGCGGTGAATGCCGGATTAACCGCTGATGAATCTGCCTCCCGCCGTGCCGTGCCGCCATGGAAGCGCCCCCAGGGGCGCACCGTTCTGTTCCAATTCACGTGGAGTTGCCGTATCAGCCGACACCGGTGCCGTTCGCCGGGGGCCGAAGGGTCTGGGCCGGTTTCCGGTCACCTGTCGATCTGGTCTGAACCGGTTCGACGCAGCGATAGAGTCCGGGCTTGATTCAGCCAGGACGGTTCCGGCTCAAAAACCCTCCAGCCGAAGGAGATTCCCATGCGGTTCATGATCCTCGTCAAAGCCTCGAAGGAATCCGAAGCCGGCGTCATGCCCCAGCAGCAGGTGTTCGACGCCATGGCGACCTATCACGAAGACCTGGCCAAGGCCAGCGTGCTGCTCGACGCCTTCGGGGGAACCAGGATGGAGAGATCGAAGTGCGGCAACTGTTCGAGCTGGAAGACTTCGAGCCCAACCCGGCGATCGAGCGGTTCAGGGAACTGGAGCATCGGACCCGGCGCTAATCGAGTTCAGACAGGGGATCGCTCTGCGAGTGATGAGAGTCCCCCGCGCCGACGGGTTGAGGCGTTCGGCTTCCGGGTGGTACGGCAGACCGCCCTCTGATTGCTCAGCGTCGCGCTACCGCCTGGCAACAACCCTCGCGGAGGAGAGTGACAGGTGTCCTAACAGCCTGTCGGTCCATTGCAGCATTGCGATGCGGGGTATATTCGACGCTTCAGGCGACTGTTTGCCGATGAGATAACGTTCCCGGCGGGGGTGCGCTTGGAAGCGTGGCTTTCCCGGCTCAGTGATGGCGACGTCCAGGCCGCATGGAACCTGTTTGAGCGGCGGTATCGCAGGCTGATCCTCGCTACGATCCGGCGGCTGCTGCACGACCATGACGACGTCATGGACGTGTTCGCGAACGTCTGCGCCGCATTAACGGCCAACGACTTCGCCCGCCTTCGCCGTTATTCGCTGGGATCTCCGTCCGGGGCCGCGGTCTCCACCTGGCTGGTCATCGTCGTACGCAACCTGGTGATCGACTGGCTTCGCCAGGTTGAAGGACGGCGGCCCCACTCGATCCCTTCGGATCTGTCCGATCTGCGTCGCGAGCTGTACTCGGCACTCTGTCGGGAACGGCTTGCACCGGGTGAGGCATTCGAGCGCCTGCGCACCCGCGGACTTACGCTGTCCTTTCCCGAGTTCCTCCGCGAGATCCGCGCCCTTCGTCAAACCCACCCTTGCCCGGAAAACCGGCCGGCCCGCCGGGCTGAGCCGCTGTCACGATTGCCGGAGATTGCCGTTCCGACGGCGGATCCGGCGGAAGTCTCGGATCAGGCCCATCGGCTCGCGGCGGCCCTGGCGCTTCAGCCCGACGATGTCCGCCTGGCCGTACAGCTCTTTGTGATCGACGAACTGCCGGCGAAGCAGGTCGCTGCCATCGTTGGATGGCCCAATGCGAAGGCCGTCTATAATCGGGTCCATCGGACGCTCGCGGCGTTGCGCGCAACGCTGGAGCGGGAAGGGATCAGCCGTGGCGACCTCTGATGAGCAATACGGCGAAGAGGCGCCGTATCACCCGGGCATGACTACTCTGGCCGCAGCCGATCTGCTTCTTCTCGGGCTCGGCGACTCAGGCGGCGCCGGCGCGGGCGCTTGTCTGGACGAAGTTGCGCTGGCCGCGATGGTGGACGGCAGGATGGAGGGGGAAGCGCGTGCCGCCTCGATCCGGCATGTCGCTGGTTGTGCATCGTGCCGGCGCCAGTTAGCGGCGTTGATCGCACTGTCGCAGGAACCGGCCGTCGCTGCAGAAGTCGCCCGGGTTCAGGGCGGGGGACTCCGCCTCAGGCGGCCCCTTCTGTCGGCGCTCGGCGTAGCGGCGGCGGCCGCGGTGCTATTCCTCGTGGTATGGCCGCGCCGACCTGCCACGGAAGCGGACGTGGAGCGGGATCCAACCATCACGGCCGCAACAGCACCGGTGGCCCTCGAGCCTGTGGGAGCGGTTCGGGACGCGCGTGCACTCATCTGGGGCCGGGTTGATGGCGCCAGCAGCTATCGGGCGACTCTGTTCGACTCCACCGGTACCGTGCTGTTCGAAGCGAGGCTGGCCGATACTGCCGTAACCATCCCCGACTCGGTTACTCTGGTCCCCCGCCGGGCCTACTTCTGGAAGGTCGAGGCCCGCACCGGCTGGGATCGCTGGACGGCCTCGGACCTCTTCGAGTTCCGGGTCGATGCAACGGCCGGACCCCAGGCAGAGCGGTCAACTCCTACGCCTGGCTTCCTGGCAACGTCGTCGTCGGCGACGAGGCCGCCTGACTCCACACAGCCGGCTCTCCTGTCGGACGGCGAACTCGTCCGCGGGGTTCGCGCCGGCTCGGTTGAGGTCCACAGCGAGTTCCGAGAAGCCCTTGCCGGCGCCGTCCGGGGCGATTCGGCCAGCCGGGCGGTGCAGCTTCGGATCGCCGCGCGCCTCGCTACGGCGTATCAGGCCGCATGGCGCGATGATTTCCTGAGC
>DASTEX010000395.1:0-4405 GCA_035709185.1 Gemmatimonadales bacterium | reverse complement strand
CAGCGTGAGTGCGGTGGAGAAGATCACGCCGCCGACGATGGCGTACCCCAGGGGCCTGCGCGACTGGGAGCCGGCGCCCAGACCCAGCATGATCGGCAGCGCGCCCATCACGGTGGCCACGGAGGTCATCAGAATGGGGCGGAGCCGGATCCGGCCCGACTCCAGCACCGCGTCGATCACTGATCGGCCCTGCTCCCGCAGCTGGTTGGCGTACTCGACCAGCAGGATCGAGTTCTTCGCCACCAGTCCGATCAGCAGAATCATTCCGATCTGACTGTACAGGTTGATGGTGGAGCCCGCGATCCAGAGGGTGAAGATGGCGCCGCTCACGGCCAGCGGCACCGCCAGCAGGACGGTAAAGGGGTGCACCAGCGACTCGAACTGCGATGCCAGCACCATGAACACCACGGCCAGCGCCAGCAGGAACGCGAAGTAGAGCGCCCCGCCGCTCTCTTCCAGTTCCCGCGATTCCCCGCTCAGCGCAATGCTGTGTCCCGACGGGAGCACCGCAGGAGCGACCGCCCGCAACGAATCGAGGGCTTCGCCCAGGGTGAACCCCGGGGCCAGGCTGGCCGACAGGGTGCTGGACCGCACCCGGTTGTAGTGGTTGAGCTGGCGGGGACCGGCGCCTTCGTTCACCCGGGCAATGGCGTCGAGCTGGATCAGCTGGCCATCCTTGCCCCGGAGCTGGATGCCGGCCATGTCGGACGGTGTGGCGCGAGCTTCCGGCGCCATCTGGACCAGCACGTCGTAGAGCTCGTTGTCGCGGGTGAAGGTGCTCACCCGCTGCCCGCCTAACAGCGCCTGGAGGGCGGTGGCGACGTCACGCACCGGCACTCCCAGGTCTTCCGCCCGGTTACGGTCGAACGCCACCGTGAGCTCGGGCTTGTTGATCCGCATGTCGCTGTCGACGTTGATCAGGCCGGGGACCTGCCGGGCCCGGGCTACCAGGTCGGCCATGCCCTGCGCCAGCGCATCGAAGTCGGGATGCCGCACCACGAACTGCACCGGCTGCCCGAAGCCGCCGAAGGCGGGCGGGTTGTTGGCGAACGCCATCACGCCCGGGATCCGGGCCAGCTTGGGCTGGAGATCCTGAATGATTTCCATCGCGGTCCGCTCGCGTTCGGACCAGTCGGTCAGCCTGGTGTAGAGGAACCCGCTATTCACCCGCTGCCCCCACCCGATGACGCTGTTGAAGGTCCGGATCTCGGGCGTGTCCATCATGACCCGCTCGGCCTGCATCTGGTACTGGGCCGTGTAGGCGACGGTCGACCCTTCGGGAGCGATGATGGAGACCTGGAAGCTGCCCCGGTCCTCCGGCGGCACGAACTCCCGCTTGAGCGTGGTGAAGGTCCACCCGGCCAGGACCGTGATACCGGCGAAGCCCGCGATCACGAAGGGCCGGTGCCGGACGGCGAACGCCAGGGCGCGCTGATAGCCCCGGGTAATACCCTCGAAGCCGGCCTCGAGCGCCTTGTACATCCGGCCGTGGCTCTTCGGGACCCGCAGGATCTTGGCGCACAGCATGGGCGTCAGCGTCAGGGCCACGAAGCCGGAGATGATCACCGAGCCGGCCACCGCGATCCCGAACTCGTTGAACAGGCGGCCGGTGGAACCCTTGAGGAACGCCAGCGGGGTAAACACCGCCACCAGCGCGATGGTGGTGGCGATCACCGCGAACCCGATCTCGTTGGAGCCGTCGAGCGCGGCCTGCTCGGGCGACTTGCCCAGCTCCTCCTGGTGCCGATACGCGTTCTCCAGCACGATGATCGCGTCGTCCACCACGATGCCGATGGCGAGGGTCAGCGCCAGCAGCGTCAGGTTGTTGATCGAGAACCCGAAGGCGGCCATGATCGCAAAGGTGGCGATGATCGAGGCCGGGATGGCCAGGCCCGGGATGATGGTGGCCCGGACGTTCCGGAGGAACAGGAAGATGATCAGCACCACCAGGCCGGCGGCGATGATCAGGGTCTCTTCGGCTTCCTTGATGGACCGCTTGACGTAGATCGACTGGTCGTACCCCTCCTCCAGATTCACCCCGGCCGGCAGCAGGGCCTGGATTTCGGGAAGGGCGGCGCGGACTTCGTCCGCGATCTCCAGCACGTTGGCCTTCGACTGCCGGGAGATGGTGACGCCGATGGAAGGGACGCCATTGGTCCGGAACCGGCTTCGATCGTTTTCGGGTCCCAGCTCGACGTTGCCCACGTCGCGCAGGCGGATGATCTGGTTATTGGCCGTGCTGACCACCAGGTCGCTGAATTCTCCCGGGGACTTGAGCTCACCCAGCGACCGCACGGTGAACTCTCTCCGGGAGGATTCGATCCGGCCGGCCGGCACCTCCACGTTGCGGGCCCGGACGGCGCTCACTACGTCCTGCACCGTGAGCCCCCGCGACGCCAGCGCACTGGCCGAGAGCCAGACCCGCATGGCATAGCGGCGCTCACCCCGGAGATCGGCCCGGGCCACGCCGGGAATGGTCTGGAGCCGCCGCTTCACGATCCGGTTGGCCAGATCGGAGAGCTGCATCAGGTCATGGTTGTCACTGGTGAGCGAGAGGAACATGATAGGCCGGGCGTCGGCGTCCTGCTTGGACACCACCGGCTCCTCCACCTCTTCCGGCAACCGCCCCCGGACCCGCGAGACCTTGTCCCGCACATCCTGGGCGGCGGCCTCGATGTCCCGGTCGAGGTGGAACTCCAGCGTGATGTTCGAGCTCTGCTCCGAGCTGGAGGAGGTCATCGTTCGCAGGCCTTCGAGCGAGGACAACTCCTCTTCCAGCACGTCGGTCACGGCCGATTCCATGACCCGGGGGTTGGCGCCCCGCAGGGTGGTCTGGACCGAGACGATGGGGGGATCGACGTCGGGGTATTCCCGAACCGACAGCTCCCGGTAGCCCAGGACCCCGAAGAGGACCAGCGCCACGCTGATCATGGTGGCGAGCACGGGACGTCGGATGGCGGTGTCTGAAAGTCTCATGGGATGACGCCTTAGCAGGTCTTTCGGCCCCAGTCTGGGGACCAGACATATAGATACGCAGCGGGCCGCCCCGGTGTTACCTTAGCGGCCCATGTCCCAAGGCAAATTGACGGGGGCGCAGCAGGCCCAGCTGGCCTACCTCGACGCCCTGCGGCTCAAATTCGACCGCATCCACCGCCTGGTCGAGGAAGTCGCAACGTTCCAGGGCGGCGAGAGCACCGTCAAGACCCTGGTCCGGCTCCTGGACGAGCACCGCCACGGTGCCTCCACCCTGCTGCTCAACCCGATCGCCGACACCCTGGGAATGATGGCCATGGTAGCCCGGCGGGGAGGGGGGCACCAGATGAAGGTGCGGGCGCTCCGGGAAGGGCTGGCAGGCCTCAAGACCAACTGGGAGGGGGCCTATCGGCAGGCTTCGACCCCAGCGCAAGACAGGGAGGATGCTGAGGAGGAGGACTACGAGGACCTGGACGCCTGACTCAGGTCTCCGGGTTCGCTTCCCGGGCCGGCTCCTTGACGATCCGGTCGACCAGGGGCCCGGCGAGCAGGACTACCATCGCATTGACCAGCACCCCGATCAGGAGCGTGACGAAGGTCAACGCCCCGATGATGAGGACGGCGCCGAGGCCGGCAAAGAGCACCCGCAGCAGTTCCATGGTGTGCAACCCCTGCCCGGAGTGGGCGTTACCTGAGCGTCACGAGGGCGGTAATTTAGACGCCCTCACACCAACCGGACACCCCCAGACAGTTGGAGGCAGGTTTATGCGCTGGACCCTTGCTTTAGCCGCGGTGGGCTTGGCGGCGACCCCCCTCTCGGCTCAGAACCCCGACCCCGACCGGCAGGTCGCCGGCACTGGCTCGGTGCCTTCGGGCTGGAGCGTGCGGGCCGACCGGAACCGGCCGCTGACCTCGCTCAAGTTCGAGATCATGGGCAACGGCTTCCATTTCACCACCGGCCCCGCCGTGATCGCCTGGCGCGACGCCGATGCCACCACCGGCGCATTCCACGCGGTGGCGAATTTCACCCAGACCAAGGCACCGGCTCACGCCGAGGCCTACGGCATGTTCATCGCCGGCAAGAACATGAAGGACAGCACCGTCAGCTATACCTATTTCATCATCCGGGGCGACGGGAAGTACCTGGTCAAGCAGATGAGCGGCGCCACCGCCACCAACGTGACCCAGGGCTGGACCGAGCACCCCGCCGTCGTGAAGCAGGACTCGGCCGGCAAGCAGACCAACAAGATCGAGGTCTCGGCCGACAAGGACGGCAAGGTGAGCTGGAAGGTGAACGGCCAGGAAGTGCACTCCATGACCCTGACGCCGGCGGTGCTGAATGGCGTGGTGGGCCTCAGGGTGTACCACAACCTGGACGTGCTCGTGGACGGGTTCGCGGTGCACCAGCTGTAAGTCGGAGACAGTCGAAGAC
>DASTEX010000394.1:0-11376 GCA_035709185.1 Gemmatimonadales bacterium | reverse complement strand
AAACAGCAGGATGTCGATGAGGGGGCTCTTGAACTGCCGGAGGAACCGGCGCCAGACGGGCTCCGGCGGGATCTCGGGCAGGGCGTTGGGACCGTGGTGGCGGAGGCGTTCCGCCGCTTCGGCCGAGCTCAATCCTGAGTGGATCATGCCGCCATTCGCCTGTGACCCCTTCGACTCACGTCGGCCGCCTTCGAGGTCTCGACTGCCTTTGGGCCGTCGAGGTCTGCGACCGGCGCTTCAGTCAGCGGCGGCTCGCAGCGCGTTCAGAATGACCGCCAGGTCGATCGCTTCCTGGAGCAGGGCGCCGGTGATGGGCGGGATGTATCCCGCCGCGGCAATCAACATGGCCACGCCGCTGAGCGACAGTCCGATCAGGACACTCTGCCGCGCGATCCGGACCGTGGTGCGGGCCAGCCGGATGCTTTCCGGGATCCGTCGCGGCTCGGGATGCAGCAGCACCACATCGGCGGCTTCGGCCGCGATTCCTCCGGCATTGCGCGCCATGGCCAGGCCCACCGTGGCCGCGCTCAGCGCCGGGGCATCGTTGATCCCGTCGCCCACCATGAGAACCCGACGACCCTGCCGGCGCAGGGCGTTCACCCGGGCCGCCTTCTCCTGGGGCAGCAGGTCACCGGCCATGTCGTCGAATCCGGTGGCGGCCGCCACCGAGCGGACGGTCGGCAGGTGGTCGCCCGACACCAGGGCCAGCCGGGTGATGCCTAACGCCCGGAGCTCGTTCAGCGCTGCGTGGATCCCGGGACGGGGGATGTCGCGGAAGCCGATCACTCCGGCCAGGAGCCGGTCCACGGTGATAAACGCGTGGAGATCGCCCTCGTGCTCCCCGACGCAGGCGGGATCCACGATCGCCCCCAGCGCGGTCTCGTTCACCAGCGAACGCGACCCGACGGCCACGTCCTTCCCGTCCACCGAGCCGGTCACCCCCCGGCCGGGGGACTCGCGCACGCCCGCTGCCTGCCGCCACCCGAGTCCGCGGGAGCTGGCTTCGGAAACGATCGAGCGGGCGAGAGGGTGGCCGGCCCCTTCCTCCACCGAGGCAGCCAGCTCCAGCAGTTCCGGCTCCTTCCACGGCGGCTCCGGACACACCCGGGTGACGGTCGGCTCGCCGGCCGTGACCGTACCGGTCTTGTCGAACAGCACGGTGTCCACGGTCGCCAGGGCCTCAATGGCGCCACCGTGCCGCAGCACCACGCCTCTGCGGGCGGCGCGGCTCATCCCGCCCACGAACGCAACCGGCGCCGCCAGAATGAGGGGGCAGGGCGTGGCCACCACCAGAACCGCCAGCACCCGCTCGGGCTCGCTCGAGACGATCCACGCCGCGCCGCAGACCAGGAGCGTAAGCGGAGTGAACCAGACGGCGGCGCGATCCGCCATTCGCTGGAAAGGGGCCTTGCTCGCCTGGGCGGTACGGACCGCCGTTACGATCTGTTCGTAGAGACTCTCATGCGCCGTGCGGAGGGTGCGCAGGGTCAGGGGTCCGTCCACCACCAGGCTCCCGCTCATGACCGCCGTACCGGGTTGCGCGTGCAGCGGCAGCGGCTCGCCGGTTACCCGGGACACGTCGACGGCCGCTTCACCCGACTCCACCACGCCGTCGCAGGGGATCATCTCGCCCGGGCGTACCACCACCCGGTCTCCCGGCCCCAGCGCACCGGCCGGGACATCTTCACTGCCGGTGTCGCCCAGCCGGTGCGCGATGCGAGGCGCCTGGGCCTCCAGGTCCCGCACCGCCCGGCTGGCCCGGCGGGCCGCCATGCTCTCCAGCAGCTCGCCGCCGCTCTGCATCAGCGCGACCACCAGACCGGCGGCCGGCTCCGCGAGGAGCGCCGCCGTCCCGATGGCGAGGGCCGCGACCAGGTCCGCCGCCAGGCGGCCTCGCAGCACGCCCCACGCGGTCCGGAGGACGATGGGGAAGCCGACCAGGTACAGGCCGGCGGTCCAGATGAGGTGGGCCGGACGGGTGCCGGCCAACAGCAGCGCAAAGAGGCCGGCGAGCAGGAACCCGAACGCTGCCGCCGGCCGAAGGAGCTTCCGGAGCCGGAGCTCAGTCGCCGTTGTTGCTGGAGACGGTTTCGGCGTTGGCATGCCGCAGGGCGAAACCGACACCGCGGACCGTGTCGATCACCTGCGCGCTGGTGCAACGCTTGAGTTTCCTTCTCAGGTTGCCGACGTGCACATCGACCACGTTGCTCTCCGGATCAAAGTGCATGTCCCACACTTTTTCCAGCAGGGTCGTGCGCCGGACCACTTCTTCGGGGTGCAGCAGGAAGTACTCGAGCAGCTGGAATTCCTTGGCGGTCAGATCCAGCACATGGCTCCCGATTTCCACCCGATGGCGGAGCCGGTCCATCTGGATTTCACCGAAGCGCAGGACTTCGAGTCGCTCCGCTCCGCCGCGCCGGATCAGTGCCCGCATCCGTGCCAGCAGCTCGTCGAAGTGGAACGGCTTGGGGAGGTAGTCGTCGGCCCCGGAGTCGAGCCCGCGCACCACGTCTTCCACCGAGTCCCGCGAGGTCAGCATCAGAATGGGCACATTCCGGCCTTCTCGCCGCAACTCGTTGGCAACCTGGAACCCGTTCTTCTTGGGGAGAACGATGTCGAGCAGCACGATGTCGTAGTTGTAGACGTGGGCGAGCATGGTCGCTTCGTCGCCGTCGGCAGCGACATCCACGACGTAGCCCTCCTCCCGCAGCCCCTGCTCGATGAAGCCCGCGACCTTCCGGTCGTCTTCCACTACCAGGACTTTCATGGTGAAGAAAACCTACGGATGGCCGGATAAACCGCTACGGAAGGTAGTATGAAGATACCATTAAGATAAGTCTCATTTCCGGTCATTCAGCGGAAGCTCGAGCGTGAACACCGCGCCACCCTCCGGGTGGTTTGCGGCTGAAAGCTCTCCGCCCAGAAGCCGGGCCAGGCGGCGCGACAGCGGCAGGCCCAGACCCATGCCGGAACCGTCTCTCGTTCCCCGGGAGAAATACATGTCGAACACGTGGGGCAGATTCTCTTCGGCGATGCCGGGTCCGTGATCCCGGACCCGGATCACCAGTCGGTCCGGCGGGGTGTCGAGGGTCAGGGCCACCCCAGCGTTCTCGGGCGAATGGCGCAGGGCGTTCCCGACGACGTTTACCAGGATCTGTTCTACTCGATGGGGGTCGGTGGTGCAGACCGGAATTTCGGGGGGTTTGCGGGTCTCGATCCGGATGCCGCGGCCCGCGGCCGCCGGAGTCATTCGGGCCGCGACCCGGTCCAGCAGGATGCCGCAGTCCACCGTGGTCAGCACCGGTTTGAGACGGTCTTCGTCCAGCCGGCTCAGATCGAGCAGATCGCTGATGAGCGCCACCGCGGTCTCGGCCGATTCCAGTACCTCGAACGCCGCCTTGGGCACTTCTGCCCGGTCCTTGTGGCGCACCAGCACCTCGGCCCATCCCAGCACCGCCGCCAGGGAATTGCGCAGCTCGTGGTTGACCGTCGCGAAAAAGCGTTCCCGGGACTTCATCAGTTCCTGGACGTCCGCCAGCAGGCGGGCGGACTCCTCGTGATGCCGGGCGTTCTCCAGCGCGGTCCCGGCCATGCCCGCGAGCAGGATGGCCAGGTATTCGTCTTCCTCGCTGAACTCGTCGGCGCCGAGCTTTTCCGTGAAATACAGGTTGCCCAGCGTATTCAGCTGGCCGATCACCGGTACGCTGAGAAGCGAGTGCATTGGCGGGTGGTGGGGGGGAAAGCCGACCGCCTCCGGATGCCGGGTCACGTCGCGGATCCGGATCGGCTGGCCTTCCCGGATGACCAGCCCCAGCACGCCCCGCCCGCTGGGTGGCTGGCCGATCCGCTTCACCCCAGCCGGATCCAGCCCCGAGGTCACGAAGTACTCCAGCCTGCGCCGGTCGGGCGTGAGCAGGCCGATGGCAGCAAAGCGGGCCTGGATGATCTCTCGCGCCAGGTCGGCGATGCACTGGAGCAGTCGCTCGAAATGGGGCTCGACGGTGAGGGCCCGGCCGCCGGTAACCAGGCGTTCCAGGCGCTCCACCAGCGCGGGTTTGCCGGATTCCATCAGGTACCAAACTAGCGAGCCTTCGCCCCAGTTTCACGAGGGCTTTACCGGCCGAGCGTTACGCTACGGCCATGAAGTGGCGTCATTTGGTGGTCGCATCCGACGGATCCGGCCCGGGCATGCATGCGGTGGAGGTGGCCACCACGCTGGGCACCAGCCGGGCTCTGCGGATTACCGTGGTCACGGTGCTCGATGAGGGCAAGGCTGTTCCGGCCCCGTTGTTCCCCTACCGTCCCGTCATCCTGCGGGGCAATCCCGGTGTGGAGATCGCCCGCTACGCCGACCAGTGGCGGGCCGACGTGGTGATCCTGGGCCGGCGCGCCATCCCGCGCGGGACCGAATTCGAGCTCGGCCCCACCGCCGAATCGGTGGTGCGCCGATCGAGTGTGCCCTGTCTGCTCATTCCCGAGGGCCAGCGGGATTTCGCCCACATCATCGTGGCGCTCGATGGCACTCAGCGGGGGTTCATCGTGCTCGATGCCGCCGAGCAGCTGCATCACCTGGTGAACGGAGGGCTCGAAGTGGTCACGGTCGAGCAACCCGATCCGGCAGGCGCAGCGCCGATTCCGCGGCCCCGCACCATGCGGCTGGCGGAGGAGCTGGCGTTCCGGTTCCGGGCCGGCGACGGGCCCCTGCCGGAGCTGCAGGTCCGGGCCGGGGAGCCGGTGACGGTGCTCCGGGAGGAACTGCGTCATCCGGGATCCGATCTGCTGGTGGTCGGCGCCCATCGCGGTGGAGCCCGGGGTAAGCCGCTCGACTCGACCGGCGTCGGAAAATCGCTGGTGCATTCGGTGGTGAGCGCCATACTCACCGTTCCGCTGTAGGGGAGGAACCATGAACCGCAACATGGGGGCGCTGGACCGGATCATCCGTTTCTTCGCCGGTGTGCTCCTGCTCGGGTTGTACGGCGCGGTCGATCCGCCGTGGCGGTATTTCACGCTGCTCGGACTGGTGCTGGTGGCGACCGCACTGAGCGGACGCTGTCCGCTTTACCAGGTCTTTGGTCTGTCTACGCTGCGGCGGCCTCAACCGCGCGGGTGAGCGGAGCTTCAATCCGCTTTCAGGCTCGATTCACCGCCGGGGCCGTATTGTAAGAGGCGGTAAGGCGGATGTCGCGGCAGGACCGTGGCCCCTGTCCGCCCGTCACCAACGGACAGTTCCCCCGCCGCCTTGATTCCCCACCTGGTCCTGTCGCTCCGTTCGGGAGGGCATTATGAAACTCATCAAAGCCATGCCGGCCCCCGTGCTTCCTCGCCGGGAGTTCGAGGCCCTGTTCGACCGGCTCTTCCGCAGCCCGCTGTTTCCGGAAATGCCGGTCAACCTGCCGGAAACCGGCTGGGAGCCCGCCCTGGATCTCACCGAAACGGACAAGGAGTTTGTTGCCCGGGTAGAGGTTCCGGGATTCCACCGGGAGAACCTGGATGTGAAGTTCGACGCAGGCCTCCTGACCCTGAGCGGCACGAGAGAGTTCCGCTCCGAGCTCAAGGGTGAGGAGTTCCTGTGGCAGGAGCGTGCGGAGGGCCGTTTCACGCGTTCCATCCGGATTCCGGCCCCGGTGATGGAGGACGCCATTACGGCTACGTATGAGAACGGCGTCCTTCAGATTCACCTGCCGAAGCATGCGCCTTCGCCCAAGACGAAGATCGCGATCAAGTAACTCCGCCCCGGCGGGTGATCCGGGCCCCGGTTCCCCCAGGAGTCGGGGCCCGCTTTTTGGGGCAACCGGTAGCGGGAACCGGCCTGTCCTTACCAGCATTGAGGCCCGGCATGCGAACGATGCTCCTCCTGGTGGTCGGTTCCGCGCTGGCCATACCGCGGGAACTCGACGGACAGGATATCGGCGGCCTGACTCTGCAGGGCGGCACGACCATTCCCCTCGATCCCGATGAGAGCGTCCGGGCCGGATTCAACGGGAGCATAACCTTCGTGGTGGGCCGGTTCGCCCTGGGCCCCGAGCTCGGGTGGTATTTCACCGCCGGGCCCGAGCACAGCCCGAGCCGCCGGCCTGAAAACGGGGTGACTGTCGGCGCGGTGACCCGCTACGATCTCACCCGAGGCCGATGGCGGCCGTTCCTGGTTGGTGGTGCCGGGGTTCAGTACTGGGAATCCACCCGCCAGGGATATCCCACCGACAACGCGTGGGAACTCTCCGGCGGAGTGGGATTGCGGCAGGCCATCACCGGATGGCCGCTGGCAGTGTCGGGCGAGCTCAGGGGACACACCAGCCTTCAGAGTTCGCGACTGCAGGGACGAACCTTCCTGACCGCAACGGTCGGTCTGAGCTGGAGGTGGTAATGACCTTGCGATACCTCGTTCGATCGCTAGTGGTCCTGGCGAGCTGGATGGCGCTGCACTCGGCCCCGCTCGTGGCGCAGAGCGCCGAGGCAGTCCTGAAACCCGAAGCCGCCAGGCGATCGGTGGTCCGGTTTGGGCTGCAGGGCACCCGGGTCACCGGACGCCTGGTGGCGTTGTCCGCCGGAGCGGCACAGATAGAGGAAGTTGCCGGGCTCCGCTCGGTGTCACTGGCCGAAGTGGATTCAGTCTGGGTGCGGGGCCGGGCAACGAAGACCGGTATGCTGGTCGGCGCCGTGACCGGCGCAATCGCCACCGGCATCTTCGTAGGGCTGGTCGTCGCGGCGGTGTGTGAGGTGGATTGTGACAATGCCGGGCTGGAAGGCGGGCTGGTGGGGTTCGGCATCGGCGCCGTGGGAGGCGCCCTGGTTGGCGCCGCCATCGGTGCGGCCATTCCCAAATGGCGACTGAGGTTTCCCTGAGCTGACAGCTATCGGCTGTCAGCTGTCAGCGGTCGGCTGGCGCTGGGTGACGGGTGAGCATCGTCGCTCCCGACCACCCGGCTTCCCCTGACCCACACCTCCAGCGAACAGCAGAGCGAAAGCACTTCTTCCGCCGTGTGGTGCTCCAGCGGCACCGCGATCTTGCCGCAGCTCCAGTCGATGTCGGGCAGACGGGCACGGAGCCGCCTCAGAGTCCGGGCCGGATCGGCCACGGCCAGCAACAGTACGCGATGGGCCATGGGACAAGTTCGGCCCGCCTCGGCACGCTTCCGGCACGCGCATAACGCGAACCCGGTCCGGTTTTCCGCGGTGGACCTATGATGCATCGCTGACCGGCGATAGGTAGGTTTCCCCGGCATGATCGGCCTCGTGTTTCAGTCATCCCTGGAACGGATTGCAGAGCTGCTGCGGATCGATGCATCGCTGCTGCTCCGCACCGGCCTGTCCCTGGTCACCATCTGGCTGAGCGCCTGGATTGCCAATCTCCTTCTCGGGGTCCTGGCGCGGCGGATCGTGCGGGTAGTGGACGACCAGGACGCGCGTCACAGCTCGGTGCGGGAGAAGCGGGGGCAGACCATCGCCCACCTGCTGCAGGGCGTGGGCCGGGTGACGGTCTTTGTCATCGCGCTGCTGCTGTCGTTCAACCTGTTCATCGACATCGGGCCGCTGCTGGCCGGAGCCGGCATCGTGGGCCTGGCCATCTCCTTCGGGGCGCAGAGCCTGGTCAAGGACGTCATCGCCGGCTTCTTCATGCTGGCCGAGAATCAGTTTGCGGTCGGCGACATGATCGAGGTCGCGGGGAAGAGCGGCACGGTGGAACAGATGAGCCTTCGGGTGGTGACGCTGCGGGACCCGTACGGAGTGGTGCACATTATACCGAACGGCCAGATCGGGGTCGTCAGCAACCTGACTCGCGGGTGGGCCCGGGCCGTCGTGGAAATCGGCGTGCCCTGGGGGACCGACATCGACCGGGCCCTCTCGGTGTTCCGGGATGAGGCCGCCCGGTTCGGCGCCGATCCTGCCTGGCAACGGCGACTGGACGGCGAGCCCGAAGTGCTGGGCGTCGAAAGCATGACCCATGCGCAGATGGTGATCCGGACCCTGATCCGTACCGTCCCGGGCGAACAGGCGGCGGCGGCGCGGGAGTTCCGGCGCCGCATGAAGCTCCGGATTGACCGCGAAGCCCTGAAGGTGTCGTAGCACTCCTGCGAGGACCGCATCGTGACGCTCGAGCTTTACAACACGCTGACCCGCCGGCAGGAACCGTTTGTGCCTCTGAACCCGCCGCGCGTCACGTTGTACACCTGCGGACCGACCATCTGGAACTTCGCCCACATCGGAAATTTCCGGACCTTCCTCTTCGAGGACCTGTTGCGGCGCTGGCTCGAAGCCACCGGGCACGAGGTCTACCACATCATGAACCTGACCGATGTGGATGACCGGATCATCAAGGAAGCCGGCGCCCGCGGCGTGGCCATCCGCGACTTCACCACCCCGTTTGCGACCGCCTTCTTCGAAGACCGGGATTACCTCCGGATCCGGCCGGCGCATGAGTATCCCCGCGCGACCGATTTCATCGGGCCGATGATCCGGCTGGTGGAAGGGCTGCTGCAGAAGGGCGTGGCCTATCGGGGGGAGGACAACTCGATCTACTTCTCGATCGAGCGCTTTCCGGCCTACGGCAGACTGTCCCTGCTGGACCGGCGCGAGCTCAAAGCGGGCGCGAGCGCCCGGGTGAGCACCGACGAGTATGCCAAGGAGGACGCGCGCGACTTTGCCCTCTGGAAGGCGGCCCGACCCGAGGACGAGGCGGTGCAGGCGGCGTGGGATGCTCCGTTCGGCCGCGGCCGTCCGGGCTGGCATCTCGAGTGCTCCGCCATGGCCCTGGAGCTGATCGGCCGGAAGTACGGAGTGGACGTGCTGGATATCCACGCCGGCGCGGTGGACCTGATCTTCCCGCACCACGAGGACGAGATTGCCCAGTCGTGCGCCTATACCGGCCGCTCCGAGTTCGCCCGGGTGTGGCTGCACGGCGAGTTCCTGAATGTGCGCGGGACCAAGATGTCCAAGCGATTCGGAAACTACGTGACCCCGAGAGATCTGCAGGCCGACGGGGTGGATCCCGGTGCCGTCCGGCTGCTGATGTTCCAGACCCACTACCGCCAGAAGCTCGATCTGACCGATGACGCGCTCAGTGCCGCCCGGGAAGGCGCCCGGCGGCTGGGGCAGTTTGCCCGGCGGCTGGAAGAGCGGGCCGGCTCGGGAACCGTGGAAACAGCCGCGATGACGGAAGCGGCGGGACGGCTGCAACGGGAGTTCACGGCCGCGCTGAACGACGACCTCAATGCCCCCCGGGCCGTGGGCCACGTCTTCGAGTTCGTGACCGAAGCGAACCGCCTGATGGACCAGGGCGTTGCGCCGGGGGCCGAAACCCTCTCGGTGTGGCGGTTGGTGGACTCGGTGCTGGATGCCTCCACGGCCTCGCGAGTGGTTCAGGTCGCCGGGTCAGCCGTACTTGACGGTTCGGCGACGGCGTTGCCGGAATCGCCCCCGGGAGACGATACGGCGCGGGAGGAGTGGGCCCGGCAATGGGCCGAGCGGCGTGCTGGGGCGAAGGCCCGCCGGGAGTTCGCCGAGGCCGACCGGATCCGGCAGTTATTGGCGAGTCATGGATTCGAAGTGCGGGACACCCGGGGCGGGACGGAAGTCGTTCGGAAATAAGTCAGAGATTCCACGGAAAAGTCTTATGACCCGTGACTCGCGACGGCGGACTTTTCCAATTGACCGTGCGCCTAAGTATAGGTAGAATAAGCGTCTGTCGAATTCCGCGGGGTTACCGCCGCTGACGTAGCTCAATTGGCAGAGCAGCTGATTTGTAATCAGCAGGTTAAGGGTTCGAGTCCCTTCGTCAGCTCCAGTTTGGCAGGGTGGTCGGCCGGCTTCAGACCCCGCGTGGCAAGCGGGGCTTCGTGTCGGTGGACCGGGGAAAAAGGTGGGGTGGCCGAGTGGCTAATGGCAGCAGACTGTAAATCTGCCGGGCTTCGCCCTACGTAGGTTCGAATCCTACCCCCACCACTCGGGCTATTGATGATTGACAATTACCGATTGACAATTGCCCCCTGAGATCGAGGCCTCCACCGCAATTGTCGATCGTTGAAATCGTTCAATTGTCAATGGATTGCGGGTGTAGCTCAGTTGGTAGAGCATCAGCCTTCCAAGCTGAGGGTCGCGGGTTCGAGTCCCGTCGCCCGCTTGCTCGCGTAGCTCAGTCGGTAGAGCACATCCTTGGTAAGGATGAGGTCACCGGTTCGATCCCGGTCGCGAGCTCTCACAAAGGACTTAGGACTTAGGACTTAGGACTTAGGAACAGCACGCAGCACCCGGCACGGCACGCGGCACCTCGCACGCCGCACGGCACCCGGCACGGCACGCGGCACCTGGCACGCCGCACGGCACCCGGCACGCGGAACCTGGAACGAGGAACAAGAGAATGGCAAAGGCAAAGTTCGAGCGCACCAAGCCGCACGTGAATGTGGGCACGATCGGGCACGTGGACCATGGGAAGACGACGCTGACGGCGGCGTTGACCAAGGTGTCGGCGGAGAAGGGGTGGGGGACGAAGTACGTGCCGTACGACGAGGTGGCGAAGGCGTCGGAGTCGCAGGGGCGGCGGGACTCGACCAAGATCCTGACGATCGCGACCAGCCACGTGGAGTACGAGACCCAGAAGCGGCACTATGCGCACGTGGACTGTCCGGGGCACGCGGATTATGTGAAGAACATGATCACGGGGGCGGCCCAGATGGACGGGGCGATCCTGGTGGTGAGCGCGGTGGACGGGCCGATGCCGCAGACCCGGGAGCACATTTTGCTGGCGCGGCAGGTGAACGTGCCGGCGATCGTGGTGTTTTTGAACAAGTGCGATCTGGTGGATGACGCGGAGCTGCTGGACCTGGTGGAGCTGGAGGTGCGGGAGCTGTTGACCAGCTACCAGTTCCCGGGGGACGACACGCCGGTGATCCGGGGGAGCGCCAGCGGGGCGATCGCGGGGGATCCGGCCTGGGTGGGGAAGATCGAGGAGCTGTTCCACGCGCTGGATGACAACATCCCGGAGCCGGTGCGGGAGACGGACAAGCCGTTCCTGATGCCGGTGGAGGACGTGTTCTCGATCACGGGGCGGGGGACGGTGGCGACGGGGCGGATCGAGCGGGGCCGGATCAAGGTGGGGGAGGAAGTGGCCTTGGTGGGGTTCGGGGCGGCGAAGAAGAGCGTGGTGACGGGGGTGGAGATGTTCCGCAAGCTGCTGGACGACGGGCAGGCGGGGGACAACGTGGGGCTGTTGTTGCGGGGGGTGGAGAAGACCGAGATCGAGCGGGGGATGGTGCTGGCGAAGCCGGGGTCGATGACGCCGCACACCAAGTTCCACGCCGAGGTGTACGTGCTGACGAAGGAAGAGGGGGGGCGGCATACCCCGTTCTTCAAGGGGTACCGGCCCCAGTTCTACTTCCGGAC
>DASTEX010000393.1:0-5324 GCA_035709185.1 Gemmatimonadales bacterium | reverse complement strand
AACGTGTTGTACTCCTCGCTGGAGGCGGCCCATTCGCTCACGACCTGGTCGCGATAGACCAGCCCGGCCGCAGCCTCATGCAGGGGCGGATTGGCTTCGTGGTCGCGGATTGCGGCCGCCAGCAAGGTGCGGCCGCTGTCGCCGTTGACCGGCCGGATGCCGCGCGACTGTGATCCGCCCGCGTTCCGATCCATGGCCGCAATGGCTTTCCCCCATTCCCGGATCATGAACTCATTGGGGAGCCCGCCCGGGCTGATCAGGTCGGCCCAGACGTCGAAGTCCATGAAACGGGGGATCACTGCCTTGAGGGGCTTCCCGGCGGTGGCGGCCGCAAGCTGCGCCGTGTTGGCCGTGTACGACGTTCCGATGGCGCCGACGTTCCCGTCGGACCAGCTCTGGCTCGAGATCCAGCGGACCACATCACCCAGGTCGCGGACTTCGGCGTGCGACCAGGGATACTTCCAGGTGCCGAACGAAGCTCCGGTTCCCCGTACGTCCACGATGACGTGGGCGTACCCGCGACGCACCCATTCGCTCGCTTCGCGCGAGGGACCCGTACCTTCCACGCCACGCCAGTACCGTGTGGCGGTGAGGACGGTGGGAAGCCGGGTGCCCGGAGCCCGGGGCGCCGGCAGCGCGATGTCGGCAGCGAGGCGCACCCCGTCCGACATGGGGACGTACGTGGTAGTGAGCACGGCCCGGATGGTGGAGTCAGCCGGCGACGGCCGGCAGTCCGCAAACGGTGCTGACTGCATCGCCGCGGCATTGCCGGCAGAGGCCGGAGGAATTGCCAGCAGCACTCCGAGGAAGGTCGGGTGTCGAACGAGCGCGGCCAGCGCGCCGAGCCAGCTGCCGGAATGGCGAATCATGAGGTCGGGGGGCCGCCTCGTGGAAAGACCCTTCGCATCGCGAATTACCAGCACGCGCTTGCGGCGGGGTGGGGGACCCGGCCAATGTTACCTTGCATCCAACCCTGTATGCAACGAACGCACCCACCGCCGCAGCCCGGCCCCGGCGGTTCGACTCCCGGAACTCTCGCCCCAGCGGATCCATGAAGCCTCGATACTTACCGGTGCTCCTGGCCCTCGCCATCCCCTGCACCTTGCCGGCCCAGACCGATCCTCACCTCGACCTGGCCCGCCGGGTCCTCCGGACCACGCCGCTGATCGATGGTCACAACGATCTGCCCTGGCTGATCCGCGAATTGGGAGAGATCCGCGCCGACGTGAACCGTTATGATCTCCGCCGCCGGACCTCGGGTCACACCGATCTCGAGCGGCTCCGGACCGGAATGCTGGGCGGCCAGTTCTGGTCGGTGTACGTGCCGGGGGAAATTGGGGATTCCGGGTATGCCCGGGTGCAGCTGGAGCAGATCGACATCGGCCGGCAGGTCATCGCCCGCTATCCGGAAGCCTTTCAGTGGGCGCTGACCGCCGACGGCATGCGGGAAGCCTTCGCGGCGGGACGGATCGGATCGGTCCTCGGCATGGAGGGCGGGCACGCCATCGAGAACTCGCTGGGCGCGCTGCGCGCGTTTTACGACCTGGGCGCGCGCTACCTGACCCTTACCCACAACGTCACGCTGGACTGGGCCGACGCTGCACTCGATTCGGCGAGGCATGGCGGTCTCACCCGCTTCGGGGAGGAAGTTGTCCGGGAGATGAACCGGCTGGGCATGCTGGTTGATCTGTCGCACACTTCACCCGGCACGATGAGCGACGCACTCAACGTGACCGAGGCGCCGGTGATCTTCTCCCATTCCGTGGCCCGGGCCCTGGTCGATCACCCCCGCAACGTTCCCGACTCCATTCTGCGGCGACTGCCCAGCAACGGAGGCGTGGTCATGGTCGCGTTCGTCACCATGTTCGTGTCGAAGGCGGCGAAGGAACACGCCGACCGGCGGGGGGAGCTCGAGCGCACGCTGGAGCGGCGGTTGGGGCGTGACACGGCTGCGGTCCGGCGGGAGCTGGCGGCATGGGACCGCCAGAATCCGACTCCGAAGGTACGGCTCGCCGAGGTGGCCGATCACATCGACCACATCCGGAAGGTGGCCGGGGTGGATCACGTCGGGATCGGGAGCGACTTCGACGGAATCACCGAGCTGGTCGAGGGCCTGGAGGACGTCACCACGTTTCCCGCTTTGTTTGCCGAGCTGGCCCGCCGCGGCTGGACCGAGGCGGATCTCAGGAAGCTCGCGGGAGAGAACATCCTGCGGGTGATGTCACGGGCCCAGGAAGTGGCGATGCGGCTGCAGCGCGAACGGTCGCCGAGCACCCGGACCATTCACGAGCTCGACGGACGGCCGCGGGCCGACTGATACCGCCGTGGCGGCGATCCCGCTGGTGGTGCTGATCGCCGTCCTGGCTCTGTTTGCAGCCCTGCTGACCGCGCCGGCCCGGTTCCGCCGGATCGCCGCCGGCCTTACGGTGGCGGCGCTGGGGGCTGCCAGTCTTCGCACCGGATTGGGCGCCGGCACGATCGGCGAAGTGCTGAGGGAGATACCAACCGCTCGGGACTCCGACCGCGCCTTCGCGCTCACCGGAATCAGCCTCATTCTGCTGGGCCTGGTGTCGGCGGTGCTGCTGGGACTCCGGCTGGCGCCGCACCAGGCCGATCCCGGGCCTGATCCGGTTCCAGGGCCGGGCTGGCCCGAGTGGGTGATCTTCGGGCTGGGGCTGGGCGCGCTGGCCGCGCGACACGTGGTGGCGGTGCTGGCGCTGCTGTTTCTCTGCGGGGCGCTGGAGCTGCTGGCATTCGGCGGACCAGCGGGGCGGCGGATTGCCCTGGCCCTGGCGCTGATCCTGTTAGGCATCCCGGCCCTGTTCCTGCTCACGATCATCGGTCCGCTTCCCGCTTCCTACGCCGCGCTTCGGGATGGTCCGGTCGGCGATCCTGCCGCGCGGCTGCTGGTCCTGCTGCTGCTGGTCCCGGCGTTGGTGTACCTCACTTCATGGAGGCTGTTGCCCGCGGCTGCCGGTCTGGTCGGCGGACTGGGGGGAGCCCTCCTGCCTGCTGGGGTGCTGCTCTGGCAAGGGATCGTCCTGCCGCTCTCGCTGCTGGGCATGAGCTGGGGTATCGTCAGGCGGAGGCCGGGCGCTGTGATAACACTGGCGGGTGCCTACGGGCTCTGGAGCGGCACCGACCTGGGTCGGGCGGGCGGTTATCTGTTGCTCACGGCTGCCGTCGGCTGGTTCCTCCTTCCTTCGGTCCGTGCCGTCAGGGACCGGATCGCGGTGCGGCTCGCCGCTGGTGTCGCAGGCGCCGGCCTGGTCCTCACGCTGGCCGGTGGGTTGGAGGTGCAGGTGGGGTACACCGTGCTGCTCGCTCTCGGGAGCGTGCTGGTCCTGGCCCTGGGGCGAATCCCGACTGCCGGCGTTGCCTCTCCCTGAGGGCCCCATTCATATTCCCGCCGCTCTCCAAGGAGGATGACATGGCCTTTACGCTCCCCCCGCTACCCTATGACTACGCCGCGCTGGAGCCGCACATCGACGAGCAGACGATGCGGATCCATCACGACAAGCATCACGGCACCTACGTGACCAACCTCAACACGGCTCTGGAGGGACAGGCGGGGCTGCAGGCGAAATCGATCGAGGCGCTGCTGGGCGATCTCGGGTCAGTGCCCGAATCGGCCCGCACCGCGGTGCGGAACAACGGCGGCGGTCACTACAACCACACCATGTTCTGGGACCTCATGGCGCCGGGCGGGGCCCGGCAGCCTGAGGGCAAACTGGCGGATGCGATCAAGGCCGCCTTCAGCAGCTTCGACTCCTTCAAGGATCAGTTCGCCAAGGCGGGCCTGGGCCGCTTCGGCAGCGGCTGGGCCTGGCTGGTCCGGAAGGGCGATGGACTGGCGATCGAAAGCACTCCGAACCAGGACAATCCGCTGATGGAAGGCCGCTTCCCCATCATGGGATGTGATGTGTGGGAGCATGCCTACTACCTCAAGTACCAGAACCGCCGGGCCGACTATCTCGCGGCCTGGTGGAACGTGGTGAACTGGACCGTGGTGGGGCAGCGCTTCGAGCGCGGCTCCTGAACTGATGGCCCTCCCCGCTCCCGGTACGCCGGCGCCCGATTTCACTCTGGCGTCCACCTCCGGCGGCCCGGTGACGCTGTCCGCGCTTCGCGGGAAGAAAGTGCTGCTCGCCTTCTTCCCGCTGGCGTTCACCAGCACCTGCACGGCTCAGATGTGCGCCTTCAGCGATGAGTTCGACCGGTTCCGGGACGGGGACACCGCCGTGCTGCCGATCAGCGTCGATTCCGTCCCCACGCTGCGCGAGTTCAAGGCGAAGGAGCGCATCGCGCTCGACCTGCTCAGCGATTTCAAGCGGGAGGTGAGCCGGTTGTACGGCACCCTGAACGAAGAGAAGTTCACCAGCGACCGGGCGTATGTGCTGATCGACCGGGACGGTATCGTGCGCTGGAGCTACACCGAGGCCAGCAACCGGGACCGGCGGCAGAACCAAGAGCTGCTGGAGCAGATCGCGGCGATAGCCTGACAGATCAGCTGTCAGCTGTCGGCCATCAGCTGTCAGCCACCAGCTATCCGCTATCCGCTATCAGCTTGCCCCGCCGCCGGCTTACCTCCAATGACCGACGTTCTGCCAGCCGAGTGGGGCGCTTCCTGGGATGGCAAAGTCCTCGTTCTCGCCCCGAAACTCGACCTTGGGCGGCGGCTCGAGGTGAGAAAAGCCCGCTTCGGGCGCTCATTGATAGACCTGGTGGCGGAACGGACGATGGGAAGGACCATCATCAAAGTGGCGCATCGGTTCGGGCCGGTCGTGCGGCTCCGTCTCGAATGGTCGCAGCCGGAGCCGATCGTGGGAGTGCTCTACGGAGAGGAAGAACTTCCCCCCGGACCGGTGTCATTCCTGGTCGACCGCGAGCATGAAGTGCAGTTTCTGACAGCCGAGAGCTGACAGCCGCTAGCTGACAGCCGTGTCACATCCTCCACAACAAGACCTTCGACTCGGTCATTTCCCGCATCGCCTCCCGCAGTCCTTCCCGGCCGAAGCCGGAAGCCTTGACGCCGCCGTAGGGGAGATGATCCAGCCGCATCGTCGGAATGTCGTTGACGATGACGCCGCCGACCTCGAGCTCCCGGAACGCCGCCCGGACCCGGCGGGCATCCCCGGTGAACACGCCGGCCTGGAGCCCGTACGCTGAATCGTTGGCCAGCTTCAACGCCTGGTCCCAGGTCCGATAGGTCTGGACCGTGAGCACCGGCCCGAACACCTCGCGCGCCACGACCTTCATATCCCGGGTCACGCGGTCGAGCACCGTGGGACCGAGCATCTGGCGGCGACGGCGGCCCCTCACCA
>DASTEX010000392.1:0-6164 GCA_035709185.1 Gemmatimonadales bacterium | reverse complement strand
CCAGGACGGATTCACCCGGGCCATCGTAACGGCATTCGCTCCGGTGCTGGGCGAGCGTCCGGGCGTCGTGAGGGCGGACGCCGGCCGGGGAACCAGTGACCAGGAGGCGTACGACCTCTACCTGAAAGCCCGTTTTCACTGGTTGGCACGGGGCCAGGACAACGTCAGCCGGTCCATCACCTATTTCCGGCAGGCTATCGCCCGGGACCCCGGGTTTGCCCGGGCCCATGCCGGACTGGCGTTCGCCTATGGCGTGCTCCCGAGCTACATCGCGAATGCGTCCGACTCGACCCTCCGCCTCATGACCGCGAGCGCGGAACGGGCGGTGGAGCTCGATTCGACCCTGGTCGACGGCCAGGTGGCCCTGGGCATGGTGCTGGACCAGCAGCATCGATTTCCGGAAGCCGAGTCGCGGTATCGGGCCGCAATTGCCCGCGAACCGTTCAACGTCTTCGCCCATCACCTGCTCGGCTTTCTGCTCATGATCACCGGCCGTACCGACGAGGCGGTCGCGATACTGCAGCGGGCGGAACAGCTGGATCCGCTGGCCAAGTCGGTGGGGACTGCGTCAGCCGGCGCCCTGACCTTCTCCCGGCAATTCCCCGAGGCGATGGCCACCGCTCGGCGGATCCTGGCTCTCGACTCGACCTTTCCCCTGGCGCTCCTGGCACTCGGGCAAGCCCAGGTCTTCGGCGGCCAGCCGGACAGCGCGGTGCGGACCCTCGAGCGGCTGGCGCGGTGGCACTCCGGTGCGCCGGGGCATCGTTCGTTGCTGGTACTGGCCTATGCCGCCGCCGGCCGGTGGGCCGAGGCCGAGAGAATTCGCCGGGAATTTGGTCCGGGAGCGAGCGCGTCCAGCGTGGAGGCGGCGTTCGCGGAACTGGTATTCGGCAACCGGGAAGCGCTGGTGCGCTTACTGATCACCGAGACCGGGCGGCGCCGCTGGTACGTCACGCACATGGGGTTCGGCTGCAATCCGCTGATCGATCCCTTGTGGGAAGACCCGCGCTTCCGGGCCGCGATGCGCTCGCTTGCGATCGAACCCTGCCCCCTGGCGCGACCCTGGCCGCTGCCGGCCCGAGTTCCATAACGGTTTCGGCTCACGGCTCACGGCTCACCGCTGACGGCTTCCGGCTCACTATGTGTCCCACCGCGGCGAAAACAATCAACGCGACACCGGTGAGCCACGCCGGGGTGCCGAACGCGGTACCGGGACGATGGGCCAGGATTATACCGAGCGACACGAGCCCGAAACTCAGCCCCGCGAACAACCGCATCCCGTAGAGAAACACGAATGGGAGGTAGTGAGCCCCGAGCACCACGAGGAAGGCCGGATAGAACCAGTCCAGGTGATGGATGGCCACGGCTCCGACCACCGGGAGGGACAGCGGCAGGGTGAACGCCACCTGCATGCCTAACGCTCCCAGAGGGTTATCCCGGCTGAGTGACGCCGGCCCCCCCAATAATTTGAGGCCGAGCTGGGTCAGCGGAAAGATGAAGAACCCGCCTATCACCAGGAAAACGATGGCGTTTCGCGGCGTCGACCAGGTGGCCAGCGCTGCCGATCCCAGCCACAGCAGCCCCGACACCAGTTGTCCCACGGAACCACCCCGGAAGACGGTTCGCACCTCTTGCTGCGCGTCGCTGACGTGCATGGTTCCTCACCGGTGAATCCTGGTTACGCCCGGAGTTCGATACACTGGTCCAGTGCGCGGAGACCCGCGGCAACGTACTCCGGTCGCTTCATTTCCAGTCCGAAGGCAACGTCGGCCGCACCCCGGCACGCTGCCAGAAAGTTCGCCCGGGCTCGCAGTTCCGGATCGATCGGACCGTCGTAGGATGCCAGAACCTGCTCCACCAGCGGCTGTCCGCCCCAGTGATAGAGCCCGGCAAAGTCCACGGCCGGATCCCCCAGCCCGATCTCGCTCCAGTCGATGATCCCGGTGATCTCCCATCGTTCCGGATCACACAGCACGTGCTCCGCGGCCAGATCGCCGTGGATCAGCATTTGGGCTGTTCCAGAATGCGTCAAACGCGGCGGCCGACCCGACAGGTACTGGCGCCATTGGTGCATCGGCCGATCGGGCGCGACCCGCGCGACGGCTGCAAGATCATCCAGCGCATCCGCCTGAACCTCGTCGATCAGCTCGTCCGGATCGTGCTGCTCTACTCCGAGGGGGGCTAGCCGGTGGGCGGGGAAACGGTGCAGCCAGGAAAGAAAGTGGCCCAGCTGTGGCGCCCAGCGGTCAAATGGCAGACGGGGCGGGTCCAGTTGCAGGGCCGGGATGCCCGGAAGCAGGGGATACCCGGCGAAATGGCGGGGAAAGTCGGCCGAGGGCTTACCGTGGAAGCGATAGCAGGGCAGGGGAAGGGGAGAGCCTGGGATCAGCTCAGGAAGGATCCTGAGCTCCAACAGCAGCTGCCGCTCGACATCCTCACGTTGGGGGAAGCGGAACACCCACTCGCCGTTGACGAGCCAGGCCACGCTGTCGCAGCCCTGGCCCAGATACTCAAGCCCGACCGGGTGGAGCTCGGGGAACTGCGCCGCAATAAGATGAGTCGCGAGCGCTGGATCAGCGTGCACCCGGGCCCCAGTCATCGGCGTCTTCGGCCTCGAATCCATCCTGGAGCGGCCGGGCTTTCGAATCCTGCTCGAGATCGCGCTCGGCTTCCTCGAGCTCCGACTGATCGACCGGTGTGGTGACATCGTCTTCCGGCGCCGGGACCGGTCGCCGGCGGGCGCCGACGAGCCAGACCACCACCGCCACGATCGCGACGACGCCCAGAAGTTCCGCCATGGCCGGACAGTATCCGATTTGCGGAAGGTCGACAACCTGCGGGGGGTCGATTCGCTAACGCTGGCCGTCGGTGTCAACCGGTCGCGCGACCGCGCAGCCGGCCACCAGTCCCAGGGTTACGCCAATAGTCAGGAACCCGAGTGCTCCCGGCAGTGGGAACAACATTACGAAAGCCAGGGCGGGTGGCAGCAGGACGGCGGCGAAGCGAGGAACGGTCTCGCGGATGCGAGTCGCCGCCCCCGGGAGCATCTGGCCTGCGGCAAGCCCGGCGAGTGCGGTGGCGGCCAGCGCAACCTGGAGGGTGCCGAGCGTGCCGCCGACTCCGAACTCCAATCCGTGCAGCACCTGTAAGGCACGAGGCGCCGCGAAACCGAAGAGAGCGGGAGCCAGGACCGCGAGCAGCGCTGCCACTGCGAGCAGCGAGGTCCGGAGCTCTTGTATTTGCGGGTCTTTCGTCGCAAGACTCACCCCGGCCCCGGTGGCGGCTCCGGCGGCCAGGAGGAGGACCATTGGCACCAGCCGCAGTAGCGCCCAGGCTCCTCCGCTATCCGGCGCGGCCGCGCAAAGCCCAACCACCCGGGGCGTCTGGTTCAGCCGACAATCCTCCGTGGCCGAGACCGGCTGGTCCGGCTGGAGGACGTGTGACACCGTGACGGGAGAGACTTTGTAACGGGTGCCGTCGGGCGCATCCGCCGCACCCCAGCCGAGGCTCTGGCTCTGAACCAGCGCGACGGCGGCGACCAGCATGAGCGCGATCGCGACGATACGCGGGACCAACGGCATCGGTCGGCTCCGGATTGCCTCTGGGATGCCAGGTGGCGCCGGTTGGTTTACTCCGGTACTGACACTCACTGTGAGGGCCGACGCTGCTTCTGCCGCCTGGCCGGTGTCCGCTTCGCCGAGACGTCTTCCCACGCCACTTTCAGCACGTCCGCCAGCATGGCGCGTGGTACCTCCGATAGCCGGATCAGGACCGCGGGATAATCCCGATAATGATCGGTGAAGAAGAACGCCCCGGGATGAAGCTGCCTCAGCACATCCCGGTCCGTGATCGTGCCCAGTTGCAGCACCAGCACGGTGTCGTCATCGCGGAAGCGGGCAAAGAATCTGCCCCCCAGCAGGAAAGAGGGCATGCCATACGATCGGCCCTCCGAGACTCCGGGGAGGGTCAGGATCAGCCTTCGCGCCGTGGCGACGGTCACGCCGCGTCGGACGGCTTTCGATCGGGGACGCTGCGCTGGCATGGTGGTGGCCCCCGGCTGATTCGGGGGAGTAAAAAGAACGAAGGGCGCTTCCCCGAGTGGGAAGGCGCCCCCGTCGGACGGCGATCCATGGGCCCGGCGAGATTCGAACTCACGACCTCTTGCTCCGGAGGCAAGCGCTCTATCCAGCTGAGCTACGGGCCCTCATCAGTCACTAGTCGCGGGTCACTGGTCGCCAGTCCATTCCTCGTTCTCTGCGGCTCCGGTGTCCTCGCGGGGGGAGGACCGGCACAGCGATCCGGAACTTCCCGGGAAGAATCTAGCGACTGGTGACCAGTGACTAGTGGCTGTCTAATCGGGGCGCCCGGATTTGAACCGGGGACCTCCTGCTCCCGAAGCAGGCGCGCTAACCGGGCTGCGCTACGCCCCGCGAACTCCAGTACTTCCCCCGAACGCGCTCTGAGGGACTCGAACCCCCAACCTTCTGATCCGTAGTCAGATGCTCTATCCAATTGAGCTAAGAGCGCATGGGCGGTACAAGACTCGAACTTGTGACCTCCACGATGTCAACGTGGCGCTCTAACCAGCTGAGCTAACCGCCCGGAAACTGATAGGACTTAGGACTTGGGACTAAGGACTTAGCAGGTGTACCGGGGAGGTACGGCGCCTCGCACGGACGACCACTTAGTCCTAAGTCCCAAGTCCTAAGTCCTATGGGTATAGCGGGGGTGGGATTTGAACCCACGACCTCCGGGTTATGAGCCCGGCGAGCTACCAGACTGCTCCACCCCGCGGCGAAGTTCTCAGCAGAGCGGGAAACGGGACTCGAACCCGCGACCCCAACCTTGGCAAGGTTGTGCTCTACCAACTGAGCTATTCCCGCAAGTGCGCCATCAAGTTAGCCATTGCACCGACGCACAGCAATCAGCCAGTGGAGGCGAGGGGGATCGAACCCCTGACCTCGTGAATGCCATTCACGCGCTCTCCCAACTGAGCTACGCCCCCTGGCCCTTCTATGCCATGAGCCGCAAGGCGTGTGCGGCGGATCTGATCCGAGCCGTCCGACCCTGAGGGGCTGCGGCTGCCGCTCACGCTTACGGCTCAGAGTGAGCAGCGCAAGCTAGCCGTCGTCTCCTAGGGTGTCAACCTTATGTGGCACTGACTGTTGCAGTGCCTGAGGTTAGCTTTTGGACATGAAGAAGAAACGGGCCGCCGGCCCTCCTGCCGAGACTGCCAAAAAGCCGACACCGGCTCCCCCGGTGACGCCGGATATGTCCGTCCAGGAGATCCTCGCGGCGACCCCGTCCATCCGCCCGCGGAAGCGGACCCGGTCCGAGACCGCCAAGTCGCTCGGAGTCTATGATGCCGAACGGGATATCCTGGATCAGTACCTCCACGAGGTCTCGCTCACCCCGCTCCTGACCCCCGAGCAGGAGATCGCTCTGGCGCGGAAGGTCCAGTCGGGCGACGAGGAGGCCATGCAGGAGCTGGCCAAGCGGAACCTCCGGTTCGTGATTTCCGTGGCCAAGAAATACCAGAACCGGGGACTCGCGCTGGTGGACCTGATCGGCGAGGGCAACGTGGGTCTGCTGACGGCCGCCCGGAAGTTCGACCCCGATCACGGCGTCAAGTTCATTTCCTACGCCGTCTGGTGGATCCGCCAGGCGATTCTCGCCGCGATCGCCCGTCACGGTCGCACGGTCCGGGTGCCGCTCAACCGGACGGCCGATCTCTCCCGCATCATCAAGGTGTCGGAGACGCTGCGGCAGGAGCTCCAGCGCGAGCCGACTCCCGAAGAAATCGCGCGCATCACCGGGCTCTCGCGCGACGTGGTGCAGGCGCTCGCGGCCCTCAACACCGCCGAGGTGCGGCTCGATGCGCCCCTCGATCCCGATGGCGAGCGCTCCCTGGTGGACCGTTTCGTCACCGAGGAGTATCCCAACGCCGAAGAAGAGGTGATCGACCAGTTCCTTTCTGACGAGATCGCCGCCGCGCTGCGAACGCTGCCGCCGCGCGATGCCAAGGTGCTGCGGCTTTATTTCGGCCTCGATGGCGGGCGGGAGCACACGCTGGAGGAGATCGGTGGCATGTTCGGCGTGACCCGCGAGCGGGTCAGGCAGCTGCGCGACCGGGCCCTCAAGCGGCTGCGCGAAGGCGACGTGGG
>DASTEX010000391.1:0-7154 GCA_035709185.1 Gemmatimonadales bacterium | reverse complement strand
CTTCCTGCTTCGAATCGCCTACAACCGGGCCCTGACGCACCGCTGGCGCCGGGGACGCCGCCGCCCGGTGGAGCTGGCCGAGGCGGAGACCGTCCCGGACCCGGCGGACGATCCCGCCGCCCGCCTGGAACAGCATCATCGTTACGACCGTCTGCTGGCAGCCCTCAGGGCGCTACCCGAGTCCCTCCGGGGTGTGGCGCTACTCCGGCTGGAAGACCTCTCCCTCCGGGAGATCGCCGAGGTCCTCGGCATCACCGAGAACGCCGCCACCGTCCGCCTGAGCCGGGCCCGCAAACAGCTGCGGGAGCGGCTCGAGCGGCAGGAGGATTCGTGACCGTACTGGAGGACTGGTCCCTTTTGGCTCAGGAGTGGCGCCGGGGCGAGGCCGGCGCGGAGGCTCCCACTGTCGAGCACCTGCGGACCCGGGAACGGTCCGCCCGCCGGCAATCGATCCTCGTTTGGGGGGGTGGACTTCTGCTCAGCGCGGTGATCGTCGCAGGCAGTACCCGGATTCTGTACTGGCACCGGGATCTCTTCGGGATGGTGCTGGTGCTTCCGGCCTGGCTGCTGGTGGCCGTCGTCGGGCGGCTCCTGGTCCAGGGTCGAGCCGGCAGCGAGCCGCGGGGCGAGCCGGCCACCGATTTCATTGCCGCGGCTGCGAACCGGCTTCGGGTCCGGCTGAAAGCGATTGGCACGGTGGTGATCCTGGTCGCGGCCCAGGCCGCGATGCTGATCATCTGGGCCTCGGCCCGGGTCCTCGAAAGCAGGGGTGCACCGCTGCCACCGGACGCTGTCGCCTGGATCACGCTGGGCATCGGCGCGGCCCTGGTGCTCGGCTGGTCCCTCTGGTATCGCCGCCGGGTGCATGACCAATTGGAGGAGGTCGAGCGCCTGCGCGCCGAGGTGGGGCGCATCGACTGACGTTGTAAGGTGGCGAAGGCTGCCGGGGACCATTACGGCATGAACCTGCGTCACGCTGCCCGCGGCCTCATCCGGGCCCCCTCTTTCGCTCTCCCGGTCGTCCTCACGCTCGGTCTCGCGCTGGGCGCCAACGCCACGGTCTTCACCTGGCTCGAAAACCTGGTGCTCAACCCGTATCCCGCCGTGCAGGAGCCCGGGCGTCTGGTCGTACTCAACACAGCCGGGCCGGAGGGAAATGGATGGCCTATCGCCTGGCCCGTGTTTCAGGCGTGGCAACGGGAGGCCACGACCCTCGAGGGCATGGCCGCCTGGGTGCCCGCACGGGTCGGGGTCCGGTCCCGCGCCCAGGAGAGCACGGAGCCGGCGTGGGCTATGCTGGTCTCGGGCGACTATTTCGACGTCCTCGGGATCAGTCTTCCGCTAGGCCGCGGGTTCCGTCCGGAAGAAGAAGCGTCCCGCGCCCCGGTCGTGGTCTTGAGCGACAGTTACTGGCGGCGACACTTCGGGGGCGATCCCGGGGTGTTGGGACAGAGCCTCAGGGTGGGCGAGGCCGATCTCACCATCATCGGAGTGGCCCCCGCCGGTTTCGCCGGTACCTACGTCGGCGTGGCGATGGATTTCTGGCTCCCCCTTACCCTGCACCGCTCCGTGGGCGTGACCCGCGGCTCGCTGGACGACCGCAGCCTTCGATGGCTTCAGGGAGTCGGACGCCGGCAGCCCGGAGTCTCCCTGACCCGGGTCAAGGCAGAGCTGGATCAGGTCGCCCGGGCGGAAAGCGAAGCGGCGGGGGACCGGCCGGTGCTGACCGCGCTGGTCCGCCTCCCGCGTCAACAGTTCCTGGGCGATCTGGTCTTCCCGCTTTTCGGCGCGATGCTGGCCGTGACCGGCGTGATCCTGCTCGCGGCTTGTGCCAATATCGCGAACCTTCTGCTGGCACGAGCCGGGGATCGCGCCCGGGAGCTTGCTGTGCGCACCGCGCTCGGAGCCGGGCGCGGCCACCTGGTCCGTCACCTCCTCGCCGAAAGCGCGCTCCTCTCCCTGTTCGGCGCCGGGCTGGCGCTGGCCATCGTGTGGCTCGCGCGGGGAAGCTTTGCCGCCTTCGTTCCGCCCATGGGGTATCAGCTCCACGTCCCCATGCCGCTCAATGGCCGGGTCCTGACGTACACCGCGCTGATGACCGCAATCGCGGTGGCAATCTTCGGGTTGTTTCCGGCCTGGCGCGCCGGGCGGACCGATCCGGCATGGGTGCTGCGCGACAACGCCGGTGATGCCGTCGGTCGCAGCCGGCTCCGGGCCGCGCTGGTCGTCTCGCAGATGGCGCTCTCCGTCATCTCGCTGGTCCTGGCCGGGCTCTTCATCCGCAGCATGCAGGCCGCCGATCGGGTACCGCTCGGCTTTCACGCTCCCGGCCGCATTCTGCTGGCCACCACCGAGTTGGCGTTAGGCGGCATTCCCGATTCCTCCGGCCCGGCTCTGCTGGAGTCGCTGCTGGAGCGCGTGGGGGGTATGCCCGGAGTCCGGAGCGTAAGCGCTGCCGGCATGGTGCCGCTTGGCTTCGGCGGCTTTCGCAGCGTGGATACCCGCATCGAGGGCTACCAACCGGCGGCCGACGAGCCCCTCGGCGTCCGTCGCGTGGCGGTGGGGCCCGGGTATTTCCGCACGCTCGGCATCGGCATCTCCGCCGGACGTGAGTTCAACCGGGGCGACCGCTCGAACAATCTGCCGGTGGCGGTGGTGAGCGAGGGGTTTGCGCACCGCTATTGGCCGGATCAGGATCCGCTGGGCCGCCGGGTCGACCAGGGCGACGGCTGGCGCACCGTCATCGGCATAGCGCGCGACATCAAGGTCCAGTCCCTGGACGACCAGGCCGTACCGGTCGTGTATGTGCCGCTGCTGCAAAGTCCCGCCGGAGTCTTCACGCTCCACCTGCGCACCGATGGTCCGCCGCTGCTGCTGGCACCCGCGCTTCGCGCCATCGTGCGGCAGACCCACGCCGACCTCCCCCTGCTGGAGGTGCGGTCCCTCGAAGAGCACATCGGCGCGGCCACCTTCACCCAACGACTCGGCGGTGGGGTCCTGACGGCGTTAGGCGCGCTGGCCCTGCTGCTCGCGGGAGGCGGAGTGTTCGGCGTCATGGCTTGCGCCGTCACCCAACGGCGGCGGGAAATGGGTGTGCGGCTGGCGCTGGGAGAACCGCCCTACCGGCTCCGGCGCGCGATCGTGGGTCAGGCTCTCCGTCTGGCGGCGCTGGGGCTGGTGCTCGGCTCCGCGGCAGCCGCCGGGTTGGGCCGGCTGGTGCAGTCGCAGCTGATCGGAGTCGGCACCACCGATCCCGTCACCTACGCCGCCGTGACTCTGGCCCTGTTGGGAGTAGGCGCGGCGGCGGCCTGGATCCCTGCCCGGCGGGCCTGCCGCGTGGATCCACTGCAGGTGCTGCGCGACCACTAGCGGACGTGCCGCGACCCAGTGTCCTGCCCGTGAAGGGATTCTAACACCCGGTTCACATCGATTTGGCGGCTCTCCCGCCAACGTCCTCCTGCGCCCATCGGGCTCCACCCTGCACTCGGAGGACTCCATCATGCTCGATTATGCTCCGCCCGCCCTGAGAGAGGTGCGCACCGCGAAGAGCGCCGGTTTCTCCGGCGTGCGGCTGGGACGCTTGCGGGCGGCACTGGAGCGCCACGTCGGCGAGGGCCGGATCCCGGGAATGGTCGCGGCCGTCTTTCATCGAGGCCGGGAGCACGTCGAAACCATCGGCACCATGGGCTTCGACAGCGACGTGCCCATGCGGCGTGATGCGCTCTTCCGGCTGGCCTCCACCACCAAGCCGATCACCGCCGTGGGTGCGATGATCCTGGTGGAGGAGTGCCGGCTCCGGCTCGACGATCCGGTGGACCAGTGGCTGCCGGAGCTGAGCAACCGCAGGGTCCTGCGAAATATCGAGAGCCCGCTCGACGACACGGTGCCGGCGAAACGCCCGATCACGCTGCGCGACCTGCTCACATTTCGCTCGGGTTATGGAGAAGTGTTCTTCCTGGCGCCGGCGTGTCCGCTCCAGCAGGCGCTGATGGAGGGGCGGCTGCCCCTGAGCGAGTGGCCCTTCGCCGGCACGAACGACGAGATCATGCAGCGGCTGGGCCGCCTCCCGCTGGCGCACCAGCCGGGTGAGCGCTGGCTCTATCACATGAGCGCCGAGATCCTGGGCGTGCTGATCGCCCGGGTTGCCGGCCAGTCGCTGGGGGAGTTCCTCCGCGATCGCATTTTCGAGCCTCTCGGCATGACCGACAGCGGATTCCGGGTCCCGGAGCCCGAGCTCGATCGCCTTCCGCCCTGCTACGGCACCGACCTGGCGACCGGCCGGTTCGGCGAGCTGTACCAGGCGGGCCGCGGCTATTGCGTGGGGCCCACCGTGTTCGAATCCGGAGCGGGGGGACTGGTCTCGACCGCCGACGACCTGCTCGCCTTCGGCCGGTCGCTGCTGGGGAACAGCGAGTACGCCGGAGAGCGGATCCTGGCGCGCCCGACGATCGAGCTGATGACCCTGGACCACCTCCCGCCGGAGCAGAAGGAGACTGCGACCTTCTTCCCGCACTTCTGGGAGAATCGTGGGTGGGGCCTGGGCCTGGGAGTCATCACCAGGCGCCATGACATCGCCGACGCGCCCGGCCGCTTCGGATGGGACGGGGCCTTCGGCACGTCCTGGTACGTCGATCCAAAGGAGGAGCTGGTCGGAGTTCTCCTGATGCAGCGTCGTCCCGACCAGCTCGCACTTCCTCCGGTCATCTTTGATTTCTGGAACTCGGTTTACCAGCTGATCGAGGAGTAATAGAGCGGGGCACCGGGTCCGACCATTCGGACCAGACAACACCGCGAACGCCGGCAGCGGCGCGCATCGCGGTTCGCTGCTGCCTGAGTGGTTGCGTGAACTCAGATGAGGCGGGAAACGAAGACGCTGAGCACCATGCCGAGCCAGAACAGGAACGACCACTTGATCAGGTCGGCCCGCTGCGCTGCCAACTCGGTTCGAAACTCCGCCCGGACTCGCTCCAGCTCGGTGCGGAATTCCGAGCTGAGGCGCTCGAAACGGGCGTCCATCCTGGCCTCGAGCTCGACGAACCTGGTCTCCACACGAGCCTCGAACTCGGCCAGTCGCTGCTCCAGGCGAGCATCGAACCTCGCGTAGTGCAAGTCGTTGAGTTCCCGGAGATCGGCCCGGTAGGTGGCATCTATCACGTTGAACCAATCCACCAGTTCGTTGGCAATTTCGTCGCCGAAGGTCTCGTAGAACTTCCGGGACAGTCTGGCTGTGACCGGCATACCTGTCTCAGGTTCGGAACCGGTCTTACCATAACCTACGCTCGGCAACGGGTGATAGGCAAAATGCCGCTAGGATCGTAGTAATCGCGCCCCCCGTCCGGAGAGGCCTGGATCAGTCGACACCCCTTTAGAAGTCGATTCAACAAGGAAGGGCGCACCCGGAGCCTGACCGCACCGAACGGCCCTCCCGCGTCCCTGGCTCCGACCCCTGTCGGCTGTCGCCCGGTCTTTCCGCATCTGTCCTCGTACCAGAGAATCGCACCGCTGACGCGGACCCACTGCGGCCCCCGCCGCAATCAACGGAGTACGACCATGAGCCAGACTGTAGGCCAGTGGCTGGGACGATCGCTCGTCGTCGCGGCCGCAGCCCTCTCCACCGGGTGTGCCAACGAATCATTCCTGGGGCCGGATCGAGCGTCCGCTGCCTCCGCGCCAGACTGGGCCGCGACCGCCGCGACTGCGCCGGGCAGTAATCGGGCGGTGGACTTGGGCGCCTGCGCATACCTCGGGGCGCCGGAGGGCAGCAAGCTCGTCTTCCGGGTGTACGCGAAGGGGGTACAGATCTACCACTGGACCGGCAGCGGCTGGAGCTTCGACGGGCCGTCAGCGGTGCTCTCTGCCGACCCCATGGGAAGGAGTCTGGTCGGGACCCATTACGCCGGGCCCACCTGGGAGAGCAACAGCGGCGGCAAGGTGGTCGGTACCCTCCGCGACAAGTGCACACCCAACCCTGACGCGATCCCCTGGCTTTCGCTCAACGCCGTGGCCACCGGACCGGGCATCTTCCATCGGGTAAAGTTCATCCAGCGGGTGAACACAGTGGGCGGCATGGCTCCGTCGAATCCGGGAAGCTTCGCCGGCGAGGAAGCCCGCGTGCCGTACACGACGGAGTATCTCTTCTACCGGACCCGGTAATCCACACTTAGGGGCGGCGGCAGTATTGTTACGGACTGACCGGTTACGCTGAGTCAGATCCATCCAACCGGGCAGAGCCGTCCAAGACCACTGCCGCCCGCTCGGTTTACCGTCCCAATGGACTCCTCCCGAGGAGGAGATCACCCGGGAATGAACATGCTTCGCCGGCTACTCTGGTACGTCGTGCTGCTGCCCGGCTCGGTGGGAGCTCAGTCCCTGCTCGACCGGCCTCCCAACCTCTCCGGGGGGTGGGTGGTCAGCACCGGTACAGTGCAGTTCAACTTCCTGCATCGCTTCCGGCAAAGCGGCGAGCCGGAACGGAAGGTCCTCAACTCGCCGACCTTCGTAGTGGCAACCGGCCTCCCCTTTCGATCGATGGTGGGCTTCACCTATGCCACCAACTCGGCGCTCACGCCCCGTTATCCCAACGAGTGGGAGTTCCTGGCGCGCGTCGCCGTGTTGAGAGAACTGGAAGGCGCGCCGCTCGATGTCAGCGCGCAGGTCGCGTACAACCTGAGCGCCGAAGGGGTGGATGGAGAGTTGGCCGTGGCCAGGCTGCTGGGGCCGGTACGGTTGCTGGTGGCGGGTCGCAGCCTCGAGAATCCGTTCGAATCCGGCCGGGAACTGGCGGCCGCGGGCGGGATCGCGATCCGGCTCTCGCGATTTGTCGCGCTGGGCGGCGATGTCGCTACCGTGTTCGACCGGCCGGCCGACCGAGCGGAAAAGACGGCGTGGAGCGCCGGGCTACACGTCGCCATCCCCAACACACCGCACACGGTGTCGCTCCACGCCAGCAACACCAACACCACCACACTGCAGGGAATGTCGCGGGGCGGTGAAACCACCCGCTATGGGTTCGAGTTTACCATCCCCATCACGCTGTCGCGGTACTTCGGATCGCGCCGGCCCGGACCCGAGCCCGCCCCGCCAGCCGCGCTCGACACGACACCGCCTCCACCAGCCGCGCCGGCCGTCCCGGGCCAGCGAACCGTGCGGGCCGC
>DASTEX010000390.1:0-6809 GCA_035709185.1 Gemmatimonadales bacterium | reverse complement strand
GCATCGTAGGCCAGGCCGTGGGTGAGGCGGGTGGCCTTCCCGCCGCCGATGGGCAGGGTGTAGAGATCGCCCAGGAGATCGAACACGATCGTCTGCCCGTCGGGACTGACGTCGAGCGAAATCCAGGTGCCCTTCGTGGCGATGAATTCCGCCTTGCGGGAGGGCTCGAGCGGCAGCGGCTTCTTGGGCGGCCCTCCGGCGCCAGGCCCGCCGGCGGGGGCCTGGGCCATCAACGCACCAGGAACTGCCAGCGCCGTATACAGCGACAATGCAAGCTTCATTACGTGCTTCCTCATTCCAGTCCGGCAGTTCCAATGGTCGATTGACAATTGACAATTGACAATTGCGCTTGACTCGCGACTCGCGACTCGTGACTCGTGACTCAGCATGGCCCACCTCACCACTTGACCGAGGTATTCGCCACCGGATCGCCGTTGCGCCAGTACTGCTCGGGCAGCGGGCGCTGGCGGGGCCAGACTTCGTTGAGGGTTTCGCCCTCGTAGAGCCGGCCGTTCTTCATCACGTAGCGGATCGAATTCGTGTTCTTGAGGTCGGCCAGCGGATCCCGATCCAGCACGATCAGGTCGGCCAGCTTGCCCGCCTCCAACGAGCCCAGGTCCTTGCCCAGGCCGATGGCCTCGGCGCCGAAGATGGTGGCGACCCGGAGGGCGTCGTGCGGGTGCATCCCGCCCGACCCCACCGACCAGAGCTCCCAGTGATAGCCCAGGCCCTGGAGCTGGCCGTGACTGCCGATCCCGATCCGGCCGCCGCCCTCCACCATGGCCTTGCTGAACTGGGCGTGCTTCCGGAAGGCGAACTCCTCGTCATGGACCCAGCCGCTGGGACCGGGACCGTTGCCCGCGCCGCGGCGGCGGGTCTTGGAGTCCAGCTCACCGCGGGGAGTCCAGCGGCGCAGCTTGGCATCGCCCACCACGTCGGTGCGGGTGTAGTAGTAGTTCTCCGCCCAGGGACCGCCGTAGGAGACCAGCAGCGTCGGCGTGTTGGTGGTGCCCGAGGCCTTGAACAGCTGGACCACGTCGTCGAACATCGGCGTGATCGGAATGGTGTGCTCCACGCCCGAGTACCCATCCATGGCGTGGGTCATGTTCTTCTTGAACTCGAGCGCGCCTTCGGTGGTGGGCATGAGCTGAAGCTCGCGCGCCGCCTCGATGATCAGCTGCCGGGTCCGGCGGTTGCCGGCCTCGTACATCTTGATCGTCTTGGTGTCCCAATAGGTGCTGTAGCGCTTGAGCACGTCCCGGGCCCGGTCCAGATCACCGATCCGCTCGCCCATGAACACTCCGGGCCCGGTCGAGTACACCCGGGGCCCGATGGCGTCGCCCGCATCGACCCGGTCCTGGTAGGCCAGGACGTCGGTGGTGGCGGTCTGGGGATCGCGCGTGGTGGTGACCCCGTAAGCCAGGTTCGCCAGGTAGATCCACGGCTGCCGCCAGTGATTCCCCCACAGGTTCCACATGTGCGAGTGGGTATCGACGAAGCCGGGAATGACGGTCTTGCCGCTGATGTCGATCACCCGCGCATCGGCCGGGGCCGATCCGCTCGGGCCCACGCTCACGATCCGGTTGTTCCGGATCACGATGTCGGCGTTCTCGATGATCTCGCGGCCTTTCATGGTGAGCGCCCGTCCGCCCCGGAGGACCACGGTCCCCTGCGGCATATCGCGCGGCATGCTCACCAGGAACCGGTGCTCTGCCGGCCGGTACTGGCCGCGCACCCGCGTGGCCGAGTCGACCCGGGCCCGGCGCAGGCTGTCATCCACTGCCAGGCCGCGGGCCACATCGTAGGTCACCAGTGCATTGCCGATGGACCAGAAGACCTTGGACCCGTCGGCGCTCCAGGTGACGAATTCGCCTCCGATGTCGGTCAGCCGGAGCGCGCGGGTGGCCGCGCTGTCGGGCTTGGCCAGGTTGATGACGGCCGGGGCACCGCCGATCTGCGGCACCCGGAAGACCCAGAAGTCCCGGCCGCTCTGGCCGACCGCGAGGTCGCCGTTGGGAGAGAGCATGATCGTGCCGAGCGGCGGGCCCTGCACGCTGGGTTCCTGGTCCCAACGAGCGGGCGGCATCCGGATGTCGCCCCGCTTGAGGAAATCGTCCACCGTGAGCGAGGGATCAGGCCAGCCGAATCCGAGCGGAAGGGGGCCGGTGGCGCGGACGTGCTGCTTCACATCGGTCCCGTCCCACCGCATCGACAGGAGGGCGAAGCCGGGGAAGCCGGTCTGTCCCGGCGTGGCTGGGGCGGTGCCGTACAGGTAGATCCGGTCCGAGCCCCGGATGAAATGAATCGCGCCGCGACCAAGCGTGGGGCTGATCGTGGCAGCGTCTCCCCCGGCCGCGGGGTACCACACGAACTCGGCGCCCAGTCCTTCACCGACAAACGGATCGATCGCGTCCCGGCCTTCGCGGGCCGCGGAGCGCGTGACGACGATACGACGGCCATCCGGGGCCCAGACCGGCCGCTGGAAGAATGCGGAGTCACGTGATACCCGGCTCGGAGTGCCGCCAGCCGCGCTCACCTGCATCAGGTAGCCGCCCGCATCGGTCCAGGTGACGTAGGCAATGCTGCTGCCATCGGGCGACCAGGTGGGATAGAACTCGCCCACCTCAGCGGTAGTGAGCCGCCGCGGCGTGCCGTTGGGCAGATCCGCTACCCAGATCCGGTCGAGCGCCGAGAAGGCAATGCGTCGCCCGTCGGGGGACGGCACCGGGTTGCGGATCTGCCGGGCGGTCACCGTCGGGGTGTCCTCGATTCGATAGTCGAACCGGACCTCGGGCCCGACCGGCACGTCGACCTGCGCGGTAAACGGGATCTTCGCCGCGGGCCCGCCATCGACCGGCACCCGCCAGATCTCGCCGCCATAGGAAATCACGATCGCGCGGGAGTCGGGCGTGAATCCATAACCGGGAAGGACATCGAGGTCGGGAATGGCTTCCATATTGTCGCGCTGGACCGGATAGGCCAGCCAGCGTTCGACGCCGGTCGCCAGCTCGCGAAGCCGGAGACCGGTCTCGGCACCTTCCCGGCTGCCGTACACCAGATACTTACCGTCCGGCGACACCGCCGGACGGAAGCCGGAGCCGTACCGCTGCGTGAGCAGCGTCTCGGTTCCGGTCTCCCGATCGTAGACCCAGATCTGGAATTGCGGCATTCCGGCGTTGTACTGCCAGAGGCCGTTGCGGCGGCCGTAATAGACGTAGCGCCCCTCGGGACCGAAGGCGGCGCCGAAGTACCCGCCCACACCCGGACCCCGGGTCATCATGGTACCGGCCCCGCCCTGCACGTCGAACAGCCAGAGCTTGGGCAGGCCGAACCCGCCCGCACCGCGCGAAGCCACGACAAACCGGCCGTCGGGGGTCCATTCGGGCGAGACCGTGAAATCCTCGTGGCCGTTGGAGACCTGCACCGTGTCGCGGCCGTCCAGCGACATGACCCACACGTTGTCGCCGCCGCTGCGGTCGGAGATGAAGGCGATCTTCTTCCCGTCCGGGCTGAACCGGGGCTGGGCATCGAAGGCCATGCCGTCGGTGAGCCGGGTCGCGGTTCCCCCGCTGACCGGCATGGTATAGAGGTCGCCCAGGAGGTCGAACACGATGGTTCGGCCATCGGGACTCACATCCAGCGACATCCAGGTGCCTCGGCTGGTCGTGAACCGGGCGGCCCGGGTGGGCTTGAGGGTGAGACCCTTCGTGGTATCGGGTCGAAGTCGGTCGAAGGCAGCCAAAGGCAGTCGAACCGGGCTGGCCGCGGCATTGCCTACCATGGCGAGCGCGGCGCACGCGACTCCGAGTCGCGTGAACGTCTGAAATGCGGTCATGCTGACAGAGCTCCGGGGGGAGACAAGGGTAAGGACCAATGATACTCATTAGGGAAAGCCCTATGCGGATTCACCCTGTTCCAGGTGTCGCGATGCTCGGCTGCCTTCTCGCGTCGGTGCTGGAGGCCCAGGCAGTCGTGCGTGGCCAGGTCCTGGAGGATTCGACTCGGGCCCCGCTGCCCGACGTCGAGATCGTGGTCGAGAACGGGGGCGCATTCCGCTCCGATACATCCGGACACTTCATGCTCGGGGAACTCACCAAGGGCGTCCACGTGCTGTTGTTCCGCCGAATCGGGTTCCGGCCGTTCCGGCTGCGGGCCATTCTCACGGAAGGGGACACGCTCGAACGGGTGATCGTGATGACCCGCGCGGCGGTGGAACTCCCCCCTTTGGAGGTCACCGCCAGTGCCGTCCCCCCAGGGATGGAGCGCTTCGCTGAACGCCGGGCCGCCGGCCGAGGCACCTTCTTCGACTGGAAGGTGCTGCGTCAGTCTGAGCACCGGCGGCTCCCCGACCTCCTCAGCCGGGTCCCGGGGGTCAGACCGGTCAACTATACCGATCCGCGCAGCATGCGACAAAAGGCCGTGATGGCGACCCGACGGGGTGGCAGCGGATTGACGAAATCCCAGTGCTTCATGGCCGTCTGGCTCGATGGCGTGAAGATCTTCGAGCCCACCTCCGGGAGCGGCGGCAGTTCTCGAGTCGATCCGCCGGACATAACCCAGTACCTGATTCGGGACCTCGAGGCCATCGAGGTGTATGAAGGCCCCGCTTCCCTTCCACCCGAGCTGAGCGGAACCGGTGGCAACTGCGGAGCAGTAGTGATGTGGAGTCGTCGCCGCTGATCTCATCGAATTCCAGCCGCCCGGACCGGATCCCGGCAACGGCAGAGTCGGGCTCAGAATGACCGAGCGAGGTGATAGCGTATCAGCCCGCGGGACGGGCCGCCACCAGCCCGTACGACCGGCCCCCGGTGGCGGTTTCCGCCGGCGGATGCCAAACTTGATTTGGTAATCTCCCCAAGTCGCGAGTCGCCCGACGGCCCCGGACCACACCCCGGCCGGGGCGATTCCGGGAGTCCCGGTGCGCGCTTCGGTTCGGGTCCTGCTACTGGTTACCCTCTCCGGGGCAGGTTGCGCCCAGCCTCCAACCCAGCGATCCATGGTCATCCCCATCAGCGCCGAGGCCCTTTCCCTTCTGGGGGACACCCTGTGGTCGCTCCCGATCCAGCCGGCCAGGGGCCCGGCACTGGTGGCCCAGCTGAGCCGAGCCCGGGACCGTCTGGCGAAGTCTCCATTTGACGCCAACGCCTCTCTGGTGGTTGCGCGCCGGACCGCCGGACTGGGCCGGCTCAGGGAAGCGGTCAACCTCTACACCCGGGCCGGGCAGCTCCATCCCACCGACCCGCGGATCCCGCGCTACCGGGGAGAGATTCTGCTGCAACTGCGGGAGCTGGAGCAGGCGCAGCGCGACTTTCAGGAAGCCGCCCAGCGCCTGGCCGGCCGGGGCCAGCTGAGCGAGTTCGTGGAGGTGGATGGAGGGCTGCTTGCGTCCACCCTCCAGTTCAACACGTTCTACCTGCTCGGGGTCACCTACTACATCAAGGGTGACTTCACCCGGGCCCGCCTGGCGCTGGTCGAAGCCACCAAGACCGCCCAGACCTCCGACGACCTGGCCGCCTCGATGATCTGGCTGTTCTTTTCGGCTCGCCGACTCGGGGCGGTCGACGAGGCCAGGGCGCTGCTGTCGCTGGTGCACGACTCGGTAGCGGTCTCGTCCCGGGAACCGGAACTCGAGCTGCTGCTGGCATTCCGGGACGGGGTGTCCTGGGATTCACTGCACCTCGACGTGCACCGCCCGTTCACCACCGAGCGCGAGGCGCTGCTGGGGTACGGGCTGGGATTCGCGCTGCTGCACATGAAGCGGGCGGACGAAGCGGAGCTCATGTTCGAGCAGGTGCTGACCTACCGCGACTGGTCCAGTCTGCCGGTACTGGCGGCAGAATCGGAACTGGCGAGGCTCAAGAAGAAGTTAGCCGTTAGTCGTTAGTCGTTAGTCGCGAAAAACTGCCAACCTTCTGACGAAATCCCATGCTCCCAATCTCGGCGCGATCCTTCGGGCGTGGCATCCGAATGGCTGTGATGGCCCTGGCCGCAGTCCGGCTCACTGCTTACGGCTCACCGCTCGCGGCCCAGCAGCCGGTCGAGGCGATCTCGCTCTCGGGTGATTCCCTGCGGCGACCGGTGCTGTCGCCCGAAGCCGAAGCCCGGATGCTGGAGCAATTGCGGGAAGCCGAGACGAACCAGGCGCGCCGGCCGGACGCGGACACCTGGATCTGGGTGGGCCGGCGCACCGCCTACCTGGGCCGCTACACCGAGGCCATCGCCGTCTATTCCAGCGCGCTGGCGCGTTACCCCGAGGACCCCCGCCTGTACCGGCACCGGGGTCACCGGTATCTCACGACCCGGCAGATCGACCGCGCCATCGCCGATTTCCACTACGCCGTCCGCCTGACACGGGGGAAGCCGGACGAAACCGAGCCCGACGGGCAGCCTAACGAGCGGAACATCCCGACCAGCACGCTCCAGTCCAACATCTGGTATCACCTGGGGCTGGCATACTACGTCAAGCACGACTTCCGGAACGCACTGGAGGCGTGGCGCCGGTGCCTGGCGGTGTCGCGCAATCCCGACATGGAGGTCGCGAGCCGGTACTGGCTCTACATGACACTGCGGCGGATGGGCCGGCCGGGGCCGGCCAGGGAAGTGCTCGAGCCGGTGACGCCCTCGATGGACATTATCGAGAACCATTCGTACCACCGTCTGCTGCTGCTCTTCAAAGGCGAGCTGAGTCCCGATTCGCTCGTCGCCGGGGGCGCGGATCGCGCGCTGGAGGATGCCACGACCGGTTACGGCCTGGGCAACTGGCACTATTTCAGCGGCCGGCGGGACGAAGCCCGCCGGGTGTGGGAGCG
>DASTEX010000389.1:0-2478 GCA_035709185.1 Gemmatimonadales bacterium | reverse complement strand
CGGGAAGCTGTTGGAGCGCCTGCTCGCGCTTGGTGCCCCAAGCGATGCGCCGGAGCTACAAAGGAGAGTCCTGCGGATGACCCCGGCACTCTGCGTCCTGGCACTGCTCAGTACCCCGCAACAGGATCCGCTCGACCCCCTGTCGGCCGCTGAGATCACCGCGGCACGCGGCGTCCTGGAGCACTCGGGGCGGCTCACCGCCACCATGCGCTTCGCCAGCCTCACCCTCCGCGAGCCCCCCAAGGACGCGGTGCTGTCCCAGCGGGGTTCCCGGTCATTCGGCCGGACCGCCGAGGCGATCCTGTTCGACTGGGCCAGCAGCACTCCGATCCGCGCCCACCTGGATCTCCGCCGCTCCCGGCTGATTCGATGGGACACCCTGCCCTCTCGCGAGCCCCCGATGCGAATCATGATTCGGCGGCGGCTCGAGGAAATCGTGCGGGGTGACCCCCGCTGGACCTCGGCGCTTGCTCGCCGGGGCATCAGCGATCCCTTGCTGGTAAGCCTCATCCCCGCCCTCCGGGAGTCGGCACCGCTGCCCACGGAAAACGGGCACCGCGTAGTCCAGGCTCAGGGCTTCCACCAGGAAGCGTTACCGGCGGCGAGCACGATCAGGGGAATTCGTCTCCGGGTGGACCTGACCGCCGGAGCCATCCTGGAGCTTAGCGAAACCGGCTCCGTCACCCGCATCGACCGGGCGGAGCAGAGCGGCCCCGCCGCCGGCCCTGCGCCGGATCCCCCCGCTGCTCCGGGCTTCACCGTAACTGGAAGCGAGATTCGCTGGCAGCACTGGCGGCTGCGTTACGGCGTTCATCCCCGGAGGGGGCTCGAGCTCTGGGATGTTCGATGGATGGAAGGTGACCGGGCCCGGCCGATCCTCTACCGGGCGTCGGTATCCGAGGCGATGGCCGCATATGGCGATCCCCGCTTCCCGGTCTGGTATCCGAGGGACGCCGGCAATGACGGACTGGGAAACGCGCAGCTGAACTCCGCCGTTCCCCTGGCCGACGCGCCGGCCGGCGCCGTGTATACCGACGCGGTGATGGCCGATGACTTCGGGAGGCCGGTGCCGGTTCCCCGCGCGGTCGCGATCTATCAGCGCGATGGTGGACTGCTCTGGCGCCATTCCCGGAGCGCACGCCGGGCCCGCCAGCTGGTCCTCACCAGCCACGCCACCATCGACAACTACGATTTCACTTTCAACTGGATTTTTGGAGAGGACGGAGCCATCGACGTCGAGGTCCATCTTACCGGCATGATGCTGGTGTACTCGGCCAGGGACGGTACCACCCCCGCCGACCACGGGGCCTCGAACCACCTGGTCGCCCCCGGGATCGTTGCACCCAGTCACCAGCACTTCTTCTCGTACCGGCTCGATCTCGACGTGGACGGGGCCGGACCCAACCGCGCCTTCGAGCAGAACACCCGGGCTCTGCCCCGGAGCCGCCGCCGCAACCCCGAGGGACTCTGGTTCGCCATGGAGGACCACCCCCTCCCGGCCGAAGCCGCAGCGATTCGCGGACCTGATCCGTCGGGGAACCGATTCTGGCGGGTAGTGAACCCCCAGCGGACCAATCGCCTCGGCCAGGCCGTCGGCTACGCCCTCGTCCCCGGTGTCACGGCGCTTCCCTATGCCGCCCCCGGCTCCCCGGTCCGCCGCGCCGGCGGTTTCGTCGGCGCTCAGCTCTTCATTACTCCGTACCACCGCGACGAGATGTATGCCGCCGGGGAATTCCAGAACTTCGGACTCCAGGACGAGGGACTGCTGCGCTGGACTCGGAGCAATCGCAGCCTCAGGGATGCGGACCTGGTGCTCTGGTACACCCTGGGCGTCACCCACATCCCCCGGCCGGAGGAATTCCCCGTCATGCCGGCAAGCCGGGCGGGCTTCCGGCTGATTCCTTCGGGCTTCTTCGACGCCAGCCCGGTATGGCCCTGAGCAGGGCCGGGGGCAGCGCGCCGATGGAGCGGGTTTTGCACCGCTGCTCCGCCATGCCGGTCATCCACGGTGTCGCGTCGAACCACCCCGAGATCGAGGCCGCCCTGTGTGCCTGGCTCCTCGAATCGCGCATGCCGCTGCCCAGGGGCCTCGACCTCCGGGTGGACGTGGTGGACCAGGTGCCGGTGTTCGAGGATGCCCGCGAGGTCTTTCCGCAGGGTGAGGTGGAGATCCAGGCGGGCGAGCCGCTGGGCTGGGTCCATCTGACCTGGCGCCGGGCGGCGGCCGTCGCCCGGATCGAGGCGACCGCGCCGCATGCGCAGGTATTCCTGAGCCGGGACGCCGCAGCGGATGTGGACCTGCTGTTCCGCAGCTTTCTCCTGGTGACCCTGATCTTCCTCTGGAAGCGCGACGGCAGGTACCACGTCCATGCCGGAACCGGCATCGACCCCCGCGGCCGTGGCTGGATGCTGATCGGCAATTCCAATTCGGGAAAGTCCACCACCACAGCGCTGCTCGCCGCGCGAGGCTGGCGGGTC
>DASTEX010000388.1:0-4033 GCA_035709185.1 Gemmatimonadales bacterium | reverse complement strand
CCAGCTGTCGACTGTGTTCTTGGCCTTCTCTCCCGCCAGCACCTCGAACCAGACGATGCGTCGCTCTCCGTTGTACGCGCGCTCCACCGCGGCGTCGAAGACCCGCCGGGAGGCCCGCCAGATGTCGGGACCGGTACCGTCCCCCTCGATGAAGGGAATGATGGGGGTGGCGGGAACCCGGAGCCGCCCGGATTCCATCGTGATGAGCTCGCCGTTGGACGGGGGACTCAGGGTTTCGTAGGGGATAGTGGTCATGACACAAAATAGTCGGAGACAGTCGAAGATGGTCGAAGACTGTCGAAGACGGTTGGGCTGCGGTTACCGTCTTCGACCATCTTCGACCGCCTTCGACCGTCTCCGACGCCGGCTACGGCTTTTCGATCGGCACTCCCACCGAATTCCCCCACTCGGTCCACGACCCGTCGTAGTTCTTCACCTGCCGGTAGCCGAGCAGGTAGGTCAGGACGAACCAGGTATGGGAGGAACGCTCACCGATCCGGCAGTAGACCACGGTCTCGGCTTCCGGAGGGAGACCGTTCTCCTCCTGGTAAAGCGTGCGCAGCTCGTTGGCCGGACGGAAGGTGTGGGTCTCGGGGTTGATGGCCCGGCCCCATGGAATGCTCTTGGCGCCCGGGATGTGCCCACCGCGGGTGGCGCCCTCGTTGGGGTATTCCGGCATGTGGAGCCGCTCGCCCCGGAACTCTTCGGGCGACCGGACATCGACCAGCGGCCCGTTGACCTTCACGTGCGCCAGGACCTGGTCGCGGAAGGACCGGATCTCACGATCATTCCGAGGAGCGACCGTGATGTTCCCCGGGGGATACGACGGCTTTTCGGTGGCCAGTGGCCGGCCTTCCTTCTCCCAGAGGCTCCGCCCGCCATCCATGACCTTCAGGTTCTCCACTCCGAACAGCTTGAGCACCCAGAAGGCGTAGCAGGCCCACCAGTTATTGCGATCACCGTAGAACACGATCGTGGTGTCCTGGTTGATCCCCTTGGCCCGGAGCAGGTGCTGGAGCCGGGTGTGATCCAGATAGTCGCGAACGATCGGATCGTTGAGATCCTCGATCCAGTCGATCTTGACCGCGCCCGGGATGTGACCGGTTTCGTACAGCAGCAGATCCTCGTCGGATTCCACAATCCTGACGGCGGGATCGTTCAAGTGGGCCGCCACCCAGTCCGTGCTCACCAGCACTTCCGGATGCACGTAACCCCGCTCGGCGATCGGTGGGATCACCGGCAGACTCTGCGTAGTCATGGACATCTCCTCTCCCGGCATGCATGTGCCGGCAGCCCCAATTACGAGCGATGTACTCGGGATGTCAAGAAGGACCGAGCAGGTCTTCGATGACCTTATCCACGACTTCGGTGGCGTGACCGGAGACCAGCGACGCCAGGACGTCGGCGGCCTCGAGCGAGATGCTTTCGGGATGGCGACGGTCCTTCTGGAAGCGGACGATATGGCCCAGGAGTACCGCCACCCGCTGACCGGTTTCGCCATCCGCGGCCTGACCGGGAAGGGACTGGTCATAGGCGGAGGACGGCACGCTGGCCGCCCAGGGCTCGGGCTCTTCCTCGTCCTCCTCGAAGGCGCTGGCGGGAAGATCGACCACCGCGAACAGCCGGCATTGAAGGCCGGGCGGTTCCTCCTTCACGGCCAGCGCCAGCGGGACCGGCTGCGAGAGAATCGCGTGCTGCTCCAGGAACTCGGCCACGTCCGACGGGACCACGCAGCGCCCGATCAGACGGCCCTCGAACCGGGTGCCGAGGCACACCATGCCCTCGGGGGTCCGCTCGTCCTCCAGCGGGGCCACGTCGATTGCTACCGGCCCGTCGGTCAGGACCAGCGCCACTCCAGGTTCGGGGTTTTCCGCCACGCTGCTCCCTTCACGCCGGCAACAAAGTTAGACTCCGGCCCCATGGCCGGTCCGGAAACGCAACGACTGCGCGGCGTCGTCCTCACCACGCTGCTGGGGGCGGGAGCGTTCGCCGTGGTCCTGGCCTCCACCCGATCACCCCTGTTCGACCTGGACCGCTACGCCGTTCCCAAGGAGCTGGCCCTGCACCTCACGGCCCTGGTGGGCCTCATGGTGCTGCTCCCGGGCTGGCGCTGGCTCGAGGCCACGGTGGTCGAATTCCTGCTCGGAATCTACGTAATCTGGAGCGGGATGGCCGCACTGCTGGGCCAGAATCACTGGCTGGCTTTCCGCGGCTGGAGCCTCACGTTTGCCTCGCTGGTGGTCTTCGTGATGGCGCGGGCGGCACGACGAGCGGGATACGGGCGGGTGCTGGTCCACCTGCTGGCGCTGGCGGTGACCGTGGCCGCGCTCGGCGGACTGCTCCAGGCCTACGGAGTCGAGTGGGCCATCCTCCAGAGCGACCGCCCGCCCGGCGGCACGATGGGGAACCGGAATTTCCTGGCCCATCTCTGCGTCATCGGCCTGCCGCTCGCGGGGTTCGTGGCGATCGATGCCCCCCGGCGCTGGCTGATGGGGGCCGGCCTCTCGGCCCTGGGAATTCTCTCCTGGACGATACTGCTGACCCGATCGCGCGCGGCGTGGCTGGCTGCACTGCTCCTGCTGGGGACGGCGCTGATGGCATCCTGGCGGTTGCCGGCCATGGGCCAACGCCGGCGCAAGCGGGCGGCGGGACTGGCCCTGGTGGCGGGCGCGCTGGCCGCGCTGCTGCTGCCTAACAGGTTGGAGTGGCGGGCGAACGCGCCCTACCGCGAGTCGCTGACCGGACTCCTCAACTACCAGGGCGGATCGGGAAGAGGCCGGCTGATCCAGTACGCGAATTCCCTGAAGCTGATCGGCCGCAACCCGGTCTTCGGCACCGGACCGGGAAACTGGATGGTGGAGTATCCGCGGGTCACCACGTCGGGCGATCCCTCCTACGCCGGCGCCGATCCGATCCCGACCAATCCTTGGCCCAGCTCCGACTGGGTGGCGATCGTCACCGAACGAGGCGTGATCGGAACCCTCCTCCTGGTGGCAGCGGGATTGGCCGCGGCGGTGATCGCCTTCCGCCGCCGGCGCCATCCGGAGGAGGGAACGGCGGCCCTGGCGCTGGTGGGGCTGCTGATCGCCGCCGTGGTCACCGGCCTGTTCGACGCGGTCATTCACCTGGCGCCACCGGCGTTCATCGTCTTCGCCGGGCTGGGGGCCTTACTTCCGGATACCGGTACAGTCGTGACGCGGGAGGTGACCGGCCGGCGGCGGGTGGCCGCCGTGGGTCTTCCGCTCCTGGCCGCCGCTCTGGCAACCCTCTACAGCGGCGCGCAACTCGCGGCCATCCGCCTCACCGAGATCGGCCGGCAGCGGACCGCGATGGAACGGGCGGTGCAATACGATCCGGGCAATCACCGGCTGCACCTGCTCCTGGCAATGAGAGGGAATTGCACGCAGAGGCTGCCGCATGCGAGAGCGGCAGCTGAACTCCTGCCCTATCACAGCTATCCCCGTCAGATCATCCGACGATGCCGGTGAGATTGCAGATTGCAGATTGTAGAAGCAATGCAGAAGGATTGAGCACTTCAACAATCCGCATTCTGCAATCTGCACTCTGCAATGATTCAGTCCTTCTCAACCGGCAGATCGCTACTTCCGTATTCCGCCCAGCTCCCATCGTACAGCGCGTGCTGGCGATGTCCCAGCCGCTCCAGGGCCAGCAGCAGCGCGGCCGCGCTGACTCCAGAGCCACAGGAGGTGACCACCGGCCGGCTCAGATCGACTCCCGCCGAACGGAACCGCTCCCGGAGCTGTTCCGGCGGAAGCAGCCGGCCTTGGGCATCGACCAGCTCGGGGTACGGCAGGTTGCGGGCGCCGGGCATGTGGCCGGGGCGCAGACCGGGACGAGGCTCCGGCTCACGGCCGGTGAAGCGGCCGGCGGAGCGGGCATCCACCACCTGGGCGAAGCCGCGCTCCATCGCTTCACGTAGATCCACGATGGAACGGACCAGTTCCTTCCGATAGCCGGCGGTAAACCGGGCGGCGGGGCGCCGGACCTCACCCGATTCGAGCGGCCGCCCCTC
>DASTEX010000387.1:0-4137 GCA_035709185.1 Gemmatimonadales bacterium | reverse complement strand
GAAGACCTCCCTCCCGAGGTTCGGGACCGATCCCGGGAGAACCGGCAGCCGCCCAGAGATTTCCACCAGGCCAAGGCGCTTGCCATCGAAGAGTTCGAGCGCGCCTATCTGACCGCGAGCCTCGAGCGTACCGGCGGCATCATCAGCCGGGCCGCCCGCTCCACCGGCCTGAGCGAACGCAACTTCCACGTCAAACTCCGCCGGTACGGGATCCAGGTGAAGAGTCCTGCCCCATCGACGGCGACTGACGTCCTGGTCAGGGGCCCACGCACCTCGTCATCATGACGTCCCGCGCCGGCCCGGCCGGTGGTTTTCCAACCTCCGTGCGGAAGGCGCCTTCACTTCGCGATGCTCACTCGGGCACCGGCCCGGGCAACGGCACGGCGGTTGCTGGCGCGTTCGCAGCCAGCTATGCCACCTGCTACCCTCATGCGAGGGGTGCCCCGATGGTCTTTCATATCTGCCTGGCGGGCGAGCACGTTACCGGACACCAGGAGCTGGTTCACGCACTTCGGCAACGCCACCAGATAACGCTGGTGGATCGTCCGGAGCTTCTGCTCGCCACCGGCCTTCTCTCATCGGCCGACGTCCTGGTCCTGGACAGCGCCGCAGATCCGGCGCGCCTTCCCGGCCTGCTCCACCAGCTGCGCGACCGGTTCCCCCGGTTACGAGTGGTTCTGGTGAATGGCGGGCTGGGCCCGCGCGAAGTGGCGGACGCCTTCGGAACCGGCATCGCCGATTACTTCCCCCAGCCGTGCGACGTCAAGCTGCTGGGTGACCGGATCGAGGTCCTGGCGGGACGGTACCGACGTGAAGCCCCGAGCGGGGCCGTCAGAGATCAGGCCTGACGCCGCGATCAGGGTTCACTGACCCCGACGTCAGTAACCGATCTCGAACCGCCCGGCATGGGGCCGCCTAACAGCCGAAACGTCAGCCGTTTCGGCCTTCCGCCATGCCCGGCCTCCGAATTGCGTCGCACTCTCCGCCGAGAGACAGGAGCGTGGTCATGCGGAACCACATCTGGAACGGGACCTATAGCGTCGAGGTCGATCCCTATCCCGAGCTGCGGCAACTGCTCGCTCCGGAACTGGCCGGGTTGCCGCCCGGGGAGATCGAATCGGTGATCGACGCCCTCTACGGCGGAGAGGTCTCCGCCGAAGACCTGGAGAGCTTCTGGAAGAAACTGGGGAAGGTGGCCAAGACGGCTCTCCCGGTCGCGACTACCGCCCTCGGGACGGCGTTCGGCGGTCCGGTGGGAGGCATGCTCGGCGGCGCGGCCGGCCAGGCGATTTCGGGCGCCATCGGGGGCGCGAAGAAGGGGCGCCGCCCGACCGGACGCCAGATCCTGGCCGGACTGGCGAAGGGGATCGGGCCCGCCGGAGGGCTATCAGGCGGAGCGAAGGGAGGCGCCGCCGCGCAGCTGTTTCGAACCATATCCCGTCCCGACACTCTCCGCGCGCTGGGCTCGATGGCGCTGGGTCCGGCCGGGAAGCGGCACACGCCGGTCGGGGGCCTACCGGTGCCGGTCTCGGCATTCGCCAACCTCCTCGGCGTGCTGGCAAACCAGGCCGCCGCCGAATACCACGAGATCGCCAGCAGAGAAGCGTCCGGAACACCGGCCTATCTGCTCGATGACCACGGAGAGGCCCTGGGGGATCCCTTCGACGCCACGTCGCGGGCCGAGGTCCTGCTGACTCGCCTGGCGGAGGCCGACGCACTGGAAGCCGCCGAGAGCGACGGATACTTCGACCATCAGCCTGAAGCCGAGTCGGTTGACGAGTCGTGGGAGGAGGCGATCGAGTCCGAGGAAGAGTTCTGGACTGAGCTGGCCCTGGCGGAAGCAGAAGAGGAGTGACGCCAATGTCGTGGGACCCGGACCAGTTGCGCGCAGCACTCGCGGGGGGAAACGCCGGCATCGCCACGCTGCTGGCCGATCACCCCAATCCGACCGTCAGGCTGCTCTCCGAGATCTGGGCCAGCCAGGCCCGGACCGAGCCGGCGGTGGAGGATGACGAGTCGCCGGCAGCTGACCGGCCCGCAGACCGGGCGGCGAGTCGCCGGATCGCGCGACTGGAGGAGGAGCTCCAGCGTACCGGAGAATTCATCGACGCGCTTGCGGCGGCGTTGGGGGCCTGCGCTCGCTGCTGGGGCAACGATCCCACCTGTCCCGCTTGCGCCGGGACCGGAGCGCCCGGTTCCATCGTACCGGATCGGGCCCTCTTCGCCCGGTTCATCGCTCCCGCGGTGCATCGACTGGCGGAGGCACGCAGGGAACGACTCGAAGCCTCAACCTCCACCCAACCGACTCCGGTCAAGGATCGGACCATGGTCACCGAAAGGAGCCAGTCATGACTGCGTACGACTATGCGCTGGAAACCGACGAGCTGTCCGAAGATTACGACTCGGACGAGGGGTTCGGGGAATCCGAGGAGACGGATGAACTGGCGGAGCGACGGCTGCCGTTTCGCCGGCCGCTGCCCCGCATCATGCCGGGCAAGCTGGCCAAGCCGGGTGGGCTGGTGCGACCGCCCGCTCCGGTGGGTAAGGTGGTCACGCGGGCCGAGTTCAACGCGGGAATGGTGCGGGTGGACAAGAAGATCTCGCTCAACACCGACGCGATCAAGAAAGTGACCACGCAGGCCAACAAGATCACCACCGATCTGGGAGCGGCTACCGCCCGGCTCGACAAGCAGGGGAGCGAGATCAAGAAGGAAGTCAAGCGCCAGTCCGATACCGCGCTGCTCCTGACGCTGCTGAACAAGCCGCCGGCGCTCAAGCCGACGACCCAGAAGATCCTGGCCACTCCGCCGGGCGGAACGACCGCCGTCGAAGTCGAGGTCGTGAGCAAGGTGGAATACGAGAAGCAGAGCAATATCCTGCCCCTGATCCTGATGACCCAGGGCGGCAGTGGATTCGGCGGCGGCGACAGCTCCAACATGCTCATCCTGGCCCTCGCCCTCTCCGGCCAGATCTGACCGACTGCGGTTCCCGAGCCGAAGAGAGGAGGACGCATGCAGTTCAACCCGATTGCCTTCGCGGCGACGAAGGCGTTCATCGACAGCAAGGGCCTGGTGGGATCACAGGATTCCTCGTCGATCGCCGTGGTGGCATCGATGCTGGGGAATCCGGTGGTGTCGCTCTTCGCGGGGCGGTCCATGGCGGAGAAGAAAGCGGCGGAGCAGGCTGTCCCCCCGCCGGCTCCAGCGCCCGCGGCCACGGGGGCACCGGTCACGGTCGCACCCATCAGCCCGGCGCCGGCGCCGGCCGGAGGCGCTTCCGCTTCGCCGGGCGCGCCCACTGCCACACTGCCAACCGGCCCGGAGCTCGACAAGTTGATGAAGGACATGACTGCCCGGGCCAACGAGTTCATCGAGAAGGCCGAGAAGCAACTGAAGGAAGTCCAGGAGGCGGCCATGGACGCCGCCAAGGCGGCGCGCGAAGCCCGGGATGCCGCGTTTGCGACCCTGGCCAAAGTCCAGGGGGATGCAGGGCCCGCGGGCGCCGGATTCGACCCGGGCTCGGGATCCCTGGTTGGCGCCGGGGGGAAGTCCGGTAAGAAGTGATGGTCCCGGTCGAGAACGCCGATGGACCCGGCTCTGCAGGAGTTGATCGAAGGCGAGGCCGACGAGGAGATCGAAGCGATCATCCGCCTCGAGCCGGGTCGGCCACCGCCTCCCCATGTGCGGATCATCGCGCAATTCGGGGAGATCGCGACCTGCCGGCTGCCGCGCCGGCGCATCGCCGCAGCGTGGGCGGATAGTGGCGTCATCAGCCTGAAGGCGGCCCGGGTGTTCGGAGTCGATCCCGATCCGATCGCCGCCGAGGGACCGCTGGACGTCGAGACCCACGTCGAGCCCCAACCGGGCGACACCCGTCGCCCGGCTTGGCTGCCCGAGACCGGTCGCGGGGTGGTGGTGGGCGTGATCGACTGGGGGTTCGATTTTGCTCACCCCAACTTTCGGAACCCCGATGGCAGCACCAGGGCACTGGCCCTGTGGGACCAGTCCGCACCGGGCCCCGGACCCTTGCCTTACGGGTACGGGCGAGTCTTCCAGCGCGAGGAAATCAACCGCGCCCTCCGCGCAGACGATCCCTACACCACGCTGGGTTATCACCCCGCCTCGGGGGATCCGACCG